>WHSV01000033.1 GCA_009379915.1 Actinomycetota bacterium
AAGGAGTTCAACCTGACGCGCGAGCGCATTCGGCAGATCGAGGCCAAGGCGCTGTCTAAGCTTCGTCACCCCTCGACGCCGGGCAAGCTGCGCGACATGGTGACCATCTAGCCGAACCCCAGAGCCGAGCGTTCGCCTAGCTTGACGGCGGCCGATAGGTGCGGCCTCGCCCCTGAAGTGGGTAGAACCTGCCCCCCTTCGCCGAGGCGGGGCGCCACCCTCTACACTGAACCGATGGTCACCACCGTCGTTCTCGCCACCTGCGACATACACCGGGTTCCCGAAACCGCCCAAGCGATCGCGGACCTCACCGAGGTCAGCGAAGTCTACTCCGTGGCCGGTGATTACGATCTCGTCATCATGGTTCGGGTGCGGGAGCACGAGGAGCTTGCTCGGGTCGTGACCGAGGGGATCGCCAAAGTGCCCGGGGTCGAGCGGACTCAGACCCTCGTGGCCTTCAAGGTTTACTCCCACCACGACGTCGAAGCCATGTTCTCAGTGGGGCTGGAAGAGGAAGCACTCTAGGGGGCCGCAGTTTGGCCGACGTTCTGGTCATCCACTATCACGAGATCAGCCTGAAGGGTCGAAACCGTGACTTCTTCGAGGACACCCTCGGGCGCAACCTGAAGCGGGCCCTGCGCGGCACGGGTTACGACAGGATTCGACGAGGATTCGGTCGCATCACGGTGGACTTCAAGGCGGCCAATCGGCTCGCGGACGCGGTGGAACGCGCCTCGAAGGTGTTCGGCATCGCGAACATCGGCGTCGGCCGGCGAGTCGCCCAGGACATCCACGAGATC
Source organism: Actinomycetota bacterium (assembly GCA_009379915.1). Taxonomy (GTDB): domain Bacteria; phylum Actinomycetota; class CADDZG01; order CADDZG01; family WHSQ01; genus WHSV01. Next base: position 801 of record WHSV01000033.1, read on the forward strand.
GGGGCCGTGGCGCTCGAGTTGATGGAGGCGGAGCCGTTCGAGTCCTTCGCGGTGCGCGCCCGTCGGAGTCACTCGACGTTTGCGATGAAATCCTCGGAGATCAACGAGATCATCGGCCAGCGAATCAAGGACGCCACCGGGGCGCCGGTCAGGCTCAAGGAACCGGACGCCACCGTCCACATCGAGGTTTTCGGAAATACCGCCCTCGTCTACCGGAGGCGCATTCGAGGCCTTGGCGGACTGCCCGTGGGGACCTCCGGACGGATGATCGCTCTTCTGTCCGGCGGGATCGACTCCCCGGTCGCCTCATGGCGCATGGCGCTTAGGGGGGCCGAGATCGAATTTCTTCACTTCCACGGCCGTCCCTACACGGATCCAAGCTCGATCCGACAGGTCGAGGAGCTGCTCGACGTCCTCGTCCAGTATCAGCTCAGGGGACTGCTTCACCTGGTTCCGCTTGGTGACGCTCAGAAAGAGATCGTCCTTCACTCACCCGCGAATCTGCGAGTGGTGCTGTACCGGAGAACGATGATGCGCATCGCCGCCGCACTTGCCACCCAGCGCGAGGCTCAAGCGTTGATCACAGGCGACAGTCTCGGTCAGGTTGCATCGCAGACGGTCGAGAACATCAACACGGTTAGCGGGTCGATCCCCGGCGTGCAGGTTTTCCGCCCCTTGATTGGCATGGACAAGATGGAGATCATCAAGACTGCACAGGCGATCGGCACGTTCGACATCTCGACGCGCAAATACCAGGATTGCTGCGTATTGTTCGAGCCCCGCTCGCCCATCACGCGCGCCACCGCGACCGCGGCAGACCGGGCCGAGGACGAGCTCGACGTCGACGCACTCGCCGGCAAGGCATTGGCAGGCATCGAGACGCGCGTTTTCGAGCTGCCGTCTCTTAAATAGGGCAGTCTGGACAGCGGCCAGGACGTGCTCCGGCGGGGGCCCGGTAATGTGACTTGGAGCCATCGTCCGAGTCCAGGGGGGACAATGGACGACATCTTTGAATCGGCGCTGCGCGCGCCGATGTCACGCCGGACTTGATCAAAGGGATCGCAGCCGCAGGCGCTGCCTCGTGGGTGACGACGCTGCCGGGCACCGCCGAGGCCAAGCCGAGTCGCTTCCATCACTTCAACGCAATCGCGCCCAGCGAGGCGGACGAGCTGCAGGTCCCGGACGGGTACGCACAGGAAGTCGTCATCAGCTGGGGCGAGGAGTTCGGCGATGGACTCGTGTTTGGCTACAACTGCGACTACTCGACATTCTTCCAACTCGGAAAGCGCCGGGATGAAGGACTCATCTGGGTCAACCACGAGTACGTCATTCCCTTCTTCACCAGCGACTGGACGAGTTCGATGGACGCGAGCTGGAACCCGCACGTCGAGCCCTACCTCTCGATCATGCAGCGAGAAGGAAGAGGTCGGCGGGTCGATAATCCACGTCCGCCGCGACCGCTCGGGTGCATGGAAGGTGGTGAAGGGGTCCGAGCACTCGAGGCGCTTCTACGGCGACGGACCGGTCGTTCCGTACGACGGTCCGGTCGCGGGATCCGGGCTGGTTCCCGACGAGGGCGTGCTCGGCACGCTCGCAAATTGCTCGGGTGCTCAGACGCCCTGGGGCACGGTGCTGAGTTGCGAAGAGAACTTCCAGAGCTACGGACTGAAGCGCGCGATGCCGTTTGCGCTCGGCTGGATCAGGGACGACGGCTCCACCGAGGAAGAAGTCAACTACTACATCGGCGAGCCCGGCATCAACGTCGACAACCAGCCGGTGACCGACCGATGGCCGTTCTACGGTTACGTGGTCGAGATAGATCCGTTGACGGGCGAGGCCGTCAAGCACACGGCCCTTGGACGCATCCACCACGAGAACGTCGGCTGGCGCATCGCACCCTCGGGGCGGGTCATCGCCTACACCGGAGATGATGCGCCGGCGGCCGACGGCATGTTCTTCAAGTTCGTGTCGTCGGGGCGTTACCGCAAGAACATGTCCCGCTCGGATGCGATGAGGTTGCTGAGCGACGGACAACTCTACGTCGCCCAGTGGTTCCCGTCGGCCAACGACGCGGCGGTCGACCAAGGAGTGGGCGTGTGGCATCCGCTCGACATGAACGATCCGGAGGCGATGGCGTTCACGACGAGGTGGATCGAGGCGAACATCGTTCCCCAGAGCGGAGGCGACCTCACGCAGTTCAGGGTTCCCCGCGCCGAGGACTGCGAGTGCGTACCAGGGCGGCCGAAGGACGTCCTGATCTCGCTTACGAGCGCGCGAGGGCGTCCCGCCGACCCCGCGGCTTACGGCATCGTTCGGCTTCTCGTCGAGAGGAACGCAACCGCCGGCTCGCACGAGTTCGAGTGGGTCGACCTTCTCGAAGGGGGTCAGGACGCGGGGTTCGCGAGTCCCGACAACCTGGGGTTCTCGGGACGGGGCCACCTCTGGGTCGTGACCGACATCTCGAGCTCGAGCCTCAACACCCCGGGGCGTGGATTCGAGTGGCACGAGAACAATGCAATCTTCTACGTGCCGCTCAGGGGCCGCAACGCGAACATCGCGTTCCGCTTCGCCAACGCCCCCGTACACGCCGAGCTGACGGGGCCGACCTTCGTCGAGAGCCAGGACACGCTGTTCCTCAACGTGCAACACTCGGGCGAGGAAACGCCCACCGGGAAGGAGTCCCGGGCAACCCCGCCACGTACACGTCGTGGTGGCCGAAAGGAAACCGCACCGCGGGGACAGGCGAGCCCTCCAAGCCCCTTCCCTCCCTCGTCGCCATCAGGAAGCTATAGCCAACATACGCGAAAGAGGGGGTCGCAGGGGGGCGCCCCCTCTTTCGTTCCTTCTTTCGCTCCGCTAACTGGTTGGCTGGGTTCGGCTCTGGTTATCGAAGGGCCCGTCACCCTGCGTATTCGTCCCGCGCCGTACGGTTCCCTTCCCGGGTGCGAAAAAACCTGCCCGGTTAGTCGGTTTTCTTGGAGCTCAGGCGGTGGTGTCGGCCGAAAACCCCAAAGGCAGCACCGAAGGCGGAGATGGGGGGTGTTCGGTTTCGTGTACGCCGGTCCGGACGGTGCGGGGGCCGGAAACCCAAAACCGGCACCGAAGGGAATTTGGGCTGCTCGCCTCGGTCTTGCGGGTCCGGCGGGGGGCAAGATCGAACCATTGCCGAATATGTTCGCTGTTCGACCATCACGGGCAAGAGAACAGTCGAAGAGGCTCCCACCGCACTCGCGGCCATAGGTTCGACCTGAGACGACGGCCAGAGTCGGTGAATGGTCGAAAGTTCACAACCAAGCCGGAGCGGGCCCCGAAAACCTCGCCCCGCACCCACTTCCCCCGTCGATGCTCGGTTTTGCCTTTGTCTTGTTCCGGAGCGGGCCCCGAAAACCGGCGCGCGGCCAACCCATCGCCCCCTTTGATGCTCGGTTTTGCGTTTGACTCGACGGCAGCGGCCCTAGAGCTTCTCTCTCATCGCCCTGCCCACGCTGCCGGCGAACCGGCGAGCGGCTCCGAGCTTGTCGGTCATCGAGGGGGCGGACAGCGCTTCGGCTACCGCTCGCAGCACATCGCTCGTGGCCTCGCCGTAGGGGTACCAGAAGAGCCGCTTCAGCCTCACCGGGCCGTTGGTACCGACGTGGGTGGGCACGGTGAACTCCCTTATCCCGTAGACGCCGTTCAAGCGGCCGTAGCCCGACTCGCCGACGCCGCCCCACGGTGACCACGGAACGCCGGCTGCCTCGGCGTGGCAGTTGATGGTCACCGTGCCCGACCGCACCTCGGACGCAATGCGCCTGGCCCGGCTTCGGTCACCGCTCCACACCGATGCGCTCAGGTTGAAGCCCTCTTCGTTTGCGCGCCGGATCGCTTCGTCGTCGTCCCACACTCTCACGATCGGTAGCAGGGGGCCGAACGTCTCCTCCCCGAAAACCTCCATGCTTTCGGTGCGGCCCTGGATGATCGTCGGATAAGCCCACAGCGTCCCGCCGGCATTTGCTTTCCCCGCGTCCGGCCCTCCGGCAACCAGAGTGGCTCCCTTGTCGACGGCATCGGTGAGGTGGCCCTTGAAAGTGTCGAGCTGGGTGGGTGTGGTCATCGATCCGATGTCGCCTCGGCCGTCCTGACGGAGGCGAGCCAGCTTGGCTGCGAGCTCGGACTCGAACTCGTCCGCGATCGAGTCGGCAACGTAGGCCCGCTCGACCGCCGTGCAGGCTTGGCCCGCGTTCAAAAAAGCGCCCCAAAGCACACCGGAGGTAGCGAGGTCGAGGTCCGCGTCGTCGCAAACGATTGCCGCATCCTGTCCCCCTAGCTCCATCACGACGGGGGTCAGATGCTTGGCCGCGGCCTCCGCGATCCTTCGCCCCGTTGCGGGAGATCCGATGAAACTCACCTTGTCGCAGGGAGCGTCGACGAGAGCGGCTCCCACGTCGCCCGCACCCTGCACGACCGTAGCGACTCCGGCGGGAAGAGGTTCGATCACCTCTCGAATGCGTTCACCGACCCCGGGCGTAACCTCCGATGGTTTGAGAACGACCGTGTTGCCGGCGAGAAGAGCCGGAACCATCCCCATCAACGACAGAAAGAAGGGATAGTTCCACGGAGCGATGCACCCGACTACGCCGAAGGGTCGATACTCGACACGCGAGGTGAGACCCATCACCGGACCAATAAGCGCACCGGGGCGATCCGGTCGCAACCATTTCGGTGCCATGCGTTCCTGGTACTGAAGCCCAACAACCGCAGGCATGAGGTCGTGCGCGAGCGCCTCAGAATGTGGCTTCCCGCATTCCTGAGAGATCGTTTCAACGATCTCGTCGAGATGACGGTAAATGCGGTGGCGCACCTCGCGCAGATGACGCGCTCGACCCTGCGGAGCGATCGCGCCCCATTCCGATTGCACCTTCCGGGCGGCAGCGACGATGCCCTCGATCTCCTCCGGCTTGCTGGGGCTGATCTCGCCGAGAACCTCACCCGTCTGAGGGTTCCTCGACTTCAAGGTCGGAGACTTCGATGACCTGACTTTGGTCTTGGTGCCTGCCATGGCAGCGTCACTCCCCGCTTCCGCTCATCCGTGCTCGCTCACCCTCCTGGGAATCAGCCTAAAGGAGATCGCGATAGCGCCAGCAGCTGACGATGTGATCGTTGACCATGCCCGTCGCCTGCATGTGCGCGTAGCAGATAGTGGGGCCCACGAACTTGAAGCCGCGCCGCTTGAGATCCTTGCTCATCGCTCTCGACTCCTCCGTCTCCGCCGGCAGATCTTCCATCGACGTGTGGCCGTTCACCACGGGTTTCCCGTCGACGAACTGCCAGATGTAGTCGCTGAAGCTTCCGATCGAGTCACGTACCTCGAGAAAGGCCCGCGCGTTGGACACGGCTGCGTTCATCTTTGCTCGATTGCGAATCAGGCCCTTGTTCGTGAGAAGCATCTCGACCTTGGTCTCGTCGTACCGGGCGATCTTCTCCGGATCGAACCCATCCAGGGCGTCCCGGTAGTTGGCGCGCTTGTTGAGCACGGTCGACCACGACAGGCCGGCCTGAACTCCTTCGAGCACCAGGAACTCGAATTGCCCACGGTCGTCTCGAAGCGGCACTCCCCATTCGGTGTCGTGATACTCACTCATGAGCTCGGAGGGAAGCGCCCAGTCGCACCGCACGACGTCGTCCGAGCCACCGCTGTACGGGGGCATTAGCGTGACCACATCGCCGTCGGCGAGCGGATCCTCGAGTCGCCCTCGCTCGCCGTTCACGAGAAGCGCGTAGATGAGTCGCTCGGGAGCGCCGAGCAGATGAACGAGGTCGAGGACGCGAGCGGTGTCGTCGAGTTCGAGCGTCGCGCGATTACCCTCCGCGTCCGGTGGCAGGAACTCGCGCATCTGACCGAAGCACATGGCGCTGACCTTCATGGAGCAAGACTATTGCGTGCTGCGTCGCCCTCCATCACCACTACGAGAAACGCCGCCCCGAAAGGAGCGGCGTTCTCATGGAGAACCAGGTACTAGCAGAGAGCTACTTCTCGATCGGGACACCCACGAGGCTGCCGTATTCGGTCCAGCTGCCGTCGTAGTTCTTGACGTTAGAGAAACCCAGAAGCTCGGCCAGCACGAACCAGCTGTGACTCGAACGCTCGCCGATGCGGCAGTAGGCCACGACGTCTTTGTCCGACGTGATGCCCTCGGCCTCGTAGAGCTTCTGGAGTTCGTCGGCCGACTTGAAGGTACCGTCGTCCTTGACCGTCTTGGACCATGTGATGTTGGCGGCTCCCGGAATATGTCCCGGCACCTGCGCCTGCTCCTGGGGAAGGTGCGGCGGGGCGAGAAGCTCGCCACGGAACTCCTCCGGCGAGCGCACGTCCACCCAGGAACCACCGGATTCGACCCGCTTCGTCACCTCGTCACGGAAGATGCGCAGCTCGGGACGCTCCGTTCCAACCGAGAAGCTCGTCGCGCTGCGGCTGGGCTCGTCCTGGCTCAGAAGGCGGGACTCGAGCTCCCACTTCTTACGCCCGCCGTCCAGAAGCTTGAGATTGTCCGCGCCGCGGTACTTGAAGAGCCAGTACGCGTAGGTCGCGAACCAGTTGTTGTTGCCGGAGTAGAGCACGATCGTCTGCTCGTTGCCGATGCCCTTGTCGCCGAGGAGTTTCGCAAGCTGCTCGGAGTTGATGAACTCGCGCCGCGGGAGATCGTGTAGCTCCGTCTCCCAGTTGATAGCGATCGCACCGGGAATGTGGCCCTTGGTGTACGCCGTGGTGTCTTCGTCGACCTCGACGAGCGCAACATCGTCGCTGTCGAGGTTGGACTCGAGCCAGTCGGTGGTCACGAGCACGTCTGGGTTGGCATATTCGGCCATCTAGATCTCCTCCTCGAATTCAATGTTCTTCCTGCGTTCAACCAGTTCTCGGATTCGTTGCAGTTGGGTTTGCGCGTCCGCAAGCATCCTTTCCAGCACACGTACCTGAACCTCGACCTCACCCTGTTGTTCCCGCTGCATGCTCGCCGCCTCGACGTCGACGCCGGCCTCCGCAAGCGCCCCGGCCTCTCCCTCCCAGGTGAAGTAGACCTTGGCGGGACGGCCCTTGTTGCGTCTGCGCGTCTCGGTCATCAAAAAGCCCGCCTCGACCATGAGATCGAGGTGGGCGCGCGCCACGTTGGGATGGATCTTGAAGGAGTCGGCGATCTCCTTCACTGTCCTCGGACCCGTTCGGAGCAGCATCGCCAGAATCGCCGCCCGGGTCGGCAGGGAGAGAACCTTCGCGGTTCTCGTAGCGGCGTCGTCTCCCAGTTCCGTCATGCCGCCTTGACTACCACAGAGTAGAAACGTTTAGCAAGTTGTGAATAGTGTTAATTGCCCATTAGCGCGCTCCATCGACCAGTTTGCGCCCGTCCAGCGGCTCGGTGAGCTCGACGGTGAAGACCTTGTAGACCGCTTGCTCGGTGCACACCTCGGCCTCCGGGTTCGTGCCGGTGAAGAGGTTCACGATGACCCTCTCGGCCTCGTAGGTGAGGTGGGCGTGGTCGACGCCGCCGCAGGCCTCGATTCCGTCCCAGAAGTAGATATCGAGGGCTTCGCCCGAGTTCACCACCTCGACCTTCTCGTAGGCGTGGGGCCTTGTCTCGACCAGGCCGTCCTGAGCCACCACGGGCATGGCCTTCATTTCGCCCATCCCTCGGCCGCCGGGGTCCGGCGAGGACGAGACCGGGGGGTCGGGGTCCTTGGGCGTCGCCGGCGGAGCGCCCGCGCCCGAGTCGTTGCCGCTCTCCTCGCTCGACGGCTCGCCGCAGGCCGCAACGAACAGGCTCAACAGGAGTATGAGTCCGACGATCGCCACTCTTCGCATGGCCCTACTCCCCTGTCGCTCGCAACATTCGGTGTCTTGGCAATCTGACTCCGTCACGGCCCTCGATTGTTCCCCGCCGGACTTACCGCTCGAGCCTCTTCATGAATACGAGATCGAAGGCCATCCAGATGGTCTTCGAGAACGGATAGAAGAGCACAGGGAAAATCAGGTTGGTCGCCGCGCCGATGACCAGGAGCGTCACCCAGTCGATATCCGGAGCCATTGCGATGCTGGCCACGATGAACAGCAGGAGGAACAACCCCTCGGTCACGGCTGTGTTCATGATCACCGCCCCTACCCAGTAACCATCCTCGCGGGAGAACTCGTAGTCGCAGCGAGGGCACGAGTCCATCAGCTTGAAGTAGCTCGAGAAGATCTTGCGATTGCCGCAGATGGGGCAGGAGCGCATTAGTCCCCGCGTGAACGTCTTTCTGGGGTTGTGGGAGGGGCCCTCGCTCAGTTCTTACCCGATTCCTCGAACGCTTCGAGCAACGTGTTCCAGCCCAGCAGCGCGCACTTGATGCGCACCGGGTACTTGACGACGCCTTTCAGAGACACGAGATCACCGAGGACCTCGGGCTCGCCCTCCTCCTCGCCCGCCATCATCTTCTTGATGGTTTCTGCCAGCTCGCCGGCGTCTTTGACCGTCAGACCCTGGACCTTCTCCGTCATCATCGATGCACTCGCCATGCTTATCGAGCAGCCCTTGCCCTCGAACGCGATCGCGCCGACATTCTCGCCGTCGAACTTCACGAACACCTCGATCTCGTCTCCGCACAGCGGGTTGTTGCGCTCGAGAGCGACGTCGTGCGGATCGAGCTGCCCCTTGTTCCGAGGTGCTCGGTAGTGGTCGAGAATGACCTCCTTGTACAGCTCCTCGAGGCTCAGGCAAACCACCCCTTCGCTTTGTCAAGCGCCCCTACGAGCGCGTCGATCTCGTCGGGCGTGTTGTAGACGTAGAAGGACGCCCGCGCGGTGGCCGGAACGCCGAGCACGCGCATGAGCGGTTGCGCGCAGTGATGTCCGGCTCGGATGCAGAGCCCCTCCTGGTCGAGGATCGTCGCCATATCGTGGGGATGGACCTCGTCGAGATTGAACGATGCGACTCCCCCGCGAATCGAGATGTCCTTGGGTCCGTAGACCTTCGCACCGGCCTCCTCGAGCTTGGAGATTCCGTAGTCGACCATCTCTTTCTCGTGGGCTCTCACATTGCCCATTCCGAGGCCCTCCAGATACTCGACCGCCGCCCCCATACCCACCGCCTGAGCGATGTTGGGGGTGCCGGCCTCGAACTTGTGCGGCACCTCCGCCCAGGTCGAGTGATCGGGGAAGACCTCGCGGATCATCTCACCGCCGCCGTGGAACGGAGGCATCTCCTCCAGCAGGTCGAGTCGCCCGTAGAGAGCACCAGCCCCGGTCGGTCCCAGCATCTTGTGCGAGCTGTAGGCGAGGAAGTCCACGTCCAGTTCGTTGACGTCGATCGGGATGTGCGGGGCGGCCTGAGCGGCATCCACGACAATGCGTGCGCCCGCTGCGTGGGCCGCATCGGCAAGTGCGCGCACCGGGTTGATGGTGCCGAGAACGTTGGACATCAACGAGACCGCGACGACCTTGGTCCGCTCGGTGATGTACTCGTCGAGAAGATCAATACGGAGCAAGCCCTCGTCGTCCACCGGCAGGTGCCGCAGGCTCGCCCCGACTTCCTGGGCCAGCAGCTGCCAGGGCACGAGGTTGCTGTGATGCTCCATCTCGGTTACGAGAATCTCGTCGCCTGCCTTGACGTTGGCGCGCGCCCATGTGAAGCGGACGAGGTTGATGCCCTCGGTGGTGCCCCTCGTGAAGATGATCGAACGCGGATCGCGCGCGCCCACGAAGCGAGCACAGGCCGCCCGTGCACCCTCGTACGCTGCCGTCGCCCGTTCGCTAAGGTCGTACACGCCGCGGTGAACGTTGGCGTACTCGGTCTCGTAGAAACGCACCATCCGATCGACGACCTGGCGCGGCTTCTGCGAAGAAGATGCCGAATCCAGATAGATAAGCGGCTTCCCGTGGACCTGAGTCTCGAAGATCGGGAAGTCTTTGCGGAGAGACTCGACATCTAACGACATGCTGTCACCTTCTCGTCTGCGCCAGGGCGATCAAACACTCACTTCAGAACCTTCGACCTCGGCGAGCTCCTCCTCGGAGAGACCGAGTTCCTTCGCGATCCCAGCGTACCCCTCGGCCTCCAGTTGCTCGGCGAGCTCGAACCCGCCCGACTTGGCGACCTTGCCGGCGATGAGGACGTGCACCTCCGTGGGACGGATGTAGTTCAGGAGGCGCTGGTAGTGCGTAATGAGCACAATGCCCACTTCGTCAGTTGCAAGCTTGTTGACGCCCGCACTGACATGCTTGAGAGCATCGATGTCGAGGCCGGAGTCCGTCTCGTCCATAATCGCCAGCTCGGGCTGAAGGACGGCCATCTGTAGGATCTCGTTGCGCTTCTTCTCGCCACCCGAGAAGCCCTGGTTGACGTAGCGGTCGACGAGCTCGCTGGGGATCTCGAGCAGGTCGATCTTCTCTTGCAGGTACATCCGGAATTGCATCGCACTCTTCTGATTCTCGGGATGCACCGCGTTGTAAGCGGTACGGAGGAAGTTCACGACGCTCACGCCCGGCACCTCCGTCGGATACTGGAACGCGAGGAAGATCCCCTCCTTGGCGCGCTCGTCCGGAGCCAGCCGGAGGATGTCTGTGCCTCTGTAGATCACCTTGCCGCCCGTGACCTCGTACCCCGGACGTCCGGTCAGAACGTAGGCGAGGGTGGACTTTCCCGAGCCGTTCGGCCCCATGATGGCGTGAATCTGGCCTTTGTCCACGGTCAGGTCGACGCCCTTGAGGATCTCGCGACCTTCGACGGTGACGTGAAGGTCCTCGATGTGAAGCAGTTGGTCTGCCATGTCGTCACTCACTCCCTTAGTCGTTTCTAGTCGTTTCTCCGAGGACCGACCAACACCAGGTCGCCCTCGATCTTTACTTCGTAGGTTGGTTCGGGTTGCGTCGCCGGCAGGATGCGAACAGATCCGTCGACGATGTTGAAGCACGAGCCGTGCAAGGGACACTCGACCTCGAGTTCATCGGGCTCGAAATCTCCCTCGGTGAGATAGGCCTCCTCGTGCGTGCACACATCGCCCATGGCATAGACGTCCTCGCCGACCCGGTAGAGACCGACCAGGTCGCCTCGCACGACCACCTGCTTGCATCCGGGGTCGGGAATCTCGTCGAGCTTGGCCACGGTTTCGAACGTAGCCATCAACTGGCGACCTCGAGGCTCTGTCCACCCTCGACCTTCTTGGCGATCGCCCGTGCCAGCTCCTCGCGCAGCTCGGGCACACGGATGCGGTCGAGCACGTCGCCGAAGAATCCGAATACCACGAGCTTCTGGGCCGTTACCCGATCGATACCACGACTCATCAAGTAGAAGATGTGCTCCTCCTCGACCGGCGAGACGGTCGCGCCGTGTGTGCAACGAACCTCGTTCGCCTCGATCTCGAGCTGGGGGATCGATCGCGCGACCGCCTTCTCGGAGAGCACGATGTTGCGATTCGCCTGATAGGCGTCCGTCCCCTGTGCGCCCTTCGCCACCTTGATGAGACCGGAGTACTCCGAGCGGGAGACCTCCTTGAGAGCGCCCTTGTAGAGAAGGTCGGACGTCGTGTTGGGCACTGCGTGGCTCTGCAACGTGCGCTGGGCGAAGTGCTGGTCGCTGTCGGCGAAGTAGAGACCGAGCATCTCGGAAAACGAGCCCTCGCCGGTGAGGACGGACTCGACCTGTGCCCGGGCGAACTTCGAACCGAGCTGGACCGCGAGACTACGAACCGTCGAATCTCGGTGACCGGTGAAGCGCTGGGTCTGGAAGTGGTGCACGTTGCGGCCCCACTCCTGGAGCGAGATGTAGTTGACGGTTGCGCCGCGACCGGCCGTGACCTCGACCACGCTCGCGCACAACGAGGGGCGCTCGTGGCTCTCGGAGCGAAAACGGTCGACGAAGGTCACCTTGGCGTTGTCGCCGACCACGATGGTGGTGTGAGGAAAAGTAGACCCGCCGCCCGCGAGGTCGCGGAAGACCTCGTATGGAACCGCGATCTCGATGCCACCCGGCACGTAGACGATGATGCCGTCCGATAGAAAGGCTCCATGCAGTGCGGTGAACTTGTGCTCGTCGGTGGGAACGTCGGTGAAGAAGTGCTCCTTCAGGAGGTCGGGGTGATCGTTTGCGGCCGTCTGGTAGTCGGCGATGATCACACCCTTGTCGGCGAGATCCGCCGTCACCTCGGGCGCGCTCTGCGTGGGGACCGGTGCGTCGAAGCCGGAGAAGTCGAAGCGGCGCACGTCCGTGTAGCGCCATTCCTCGCCCTTCGGATCGGGGAGTTCGAGCTTCTCGAACAGATCGAAGGCCTGCAGCCGGCGCTCGGCCAGCCATCCCGGCTCGCCGAGGTCGGCCGACAGCGTCTCGACCGCGTCGCTCGTCAACGTCTGCGTCATAAGTGGATCGTCACTCCTCTGAGTCCCTGCAGTGGCTGTCCCGACCTACCGGACGCCTACAGGAAGGGGTTCGTGAAACCGTTCACTATCTTAGCAGGGCCGGCCCCCCACTTAGGGCTGCCTAACAAGCGTTTACCCTGCTCAGATGGTTAAACGCTCGGCCGTCCCGGTTGCTTCCCAGGCCCCCGTTGGTCTCGCTGCGATTGCGTTGGCGGCAGCTCTGTGGGCACTGGGGGCTGTCGTGGCGGCGAATCTCTTCGACGACGGCATCAAGCCCCTCGAGCTCGCCGAGGCCCGGTCCATCGTGTCCGCCCTGGGCCTGGCCCCGATTCCCGTGTCGTGGCGGCCGCCCGTGGCCCGGCCCTCGCGCACCGTCCGGCGAAGCCTCGTGGTGCTGGGCGTTTGCATCGGGCTCGTGAACGCCGTGTACTACGTGGCCATCGATCGCCTTCCGGTGGCCGTCGCTCTGGTGCTCCAGTACACGGCACCGGCGATGGTCGTGGTGTACACGGCCGTGCGGCTGAGGAAGCGTCCTCGTAACGAGATCGTCGTAGCGGTCATCCTCGCTCTCGCCGGCGTCGCTCTCGTCTCCGGACTGCTGGGGGCCGACCTCGGTTCGGTCGACCTGTTCGGCGTGGCGATGGGCCTCGCCTCTGCCGTGCTGTTCGCGTCCTACACGCTGGTGGGCGAAAGCGTCACCCGCACCTACGGACCGCTCGGAGCGATGTTCAGGGCCTTCTCGATCGCGGGTTCGCTGTGGATCTGCTGGCAGGTCTTCAACGGCTGGCCTCACGAACTCTTCGATCCCGCGAACCTGCCCCAAGTGATACTGATCGGCCTCGGCGCCACGCTCGCTCCATTCCTCCTTTATCTCTGGGGTGTCGAACGAGTGAAGGCCGAGCGAGCCGCGATCGCGGCGACACTCGAGCCTGTGCTTGGGGCCGTGGTGGCCTGGGTTCTGTTGGATCAGACCCTCACAGTGGTGCAATTGGCGGGAGGCGCGCTCGTGATCGCGGCCGTGATCCTGATCCAGACGGGACGATCGAAGCCGGTGCTGACCCCCGAGCTCTAGGGCGTCCACCTTCGCCTGGGTCTCCCGACCCGGCGCGCCCGCTTGCGATCACGGATGAGTACTCCGAGGGTGTTCGGTTCCCTTCAGAAAAAATTCTGAATCACTCCGAGTACCGGGACGGGACTTATGCCGTCGCCGGAGCCGTCCTTTCTCCTCCCCCTCCCCGGCCTCTGGGGGATTCAACTATCCGATCGCGAGCTCGGCCAGGCGCTTGCCGATCAGCGGTGCGAACTTGAAGCCGTGTCCGCTGCAGGGTGATCCGACCACGATCGGGCCGTGACGCTCGAGTACGAAATGCTCGTCGGGGGTGTTGGTGTAGATGCAGGTCTCGGCGCTCGCAGGTGTGGGATCGGCTCCCGGAAAGCGATCGGCGACCCACGCAGAGATGCGCTCGACCGACTCGAGATTCACTTCACCCGGACGATCTGGATCGGTGGTTGGGCCTGCGATGTGCTCTCCCGCCTTCAGACCGAAGCCGGGAGCGGGGAGCGCGTAGATCGAGGGATTGCTCCACTCCACGAATGTGGGCGGGGACTCTTGGATCGCGAAGTACGAGACCGTTTCGCGCGTTGGTTTGACGTCCAGCGTCACTCCCGCCGTCGCGAGAAGTGGAGCGGACCAGCCCCCGGACGTCACGATCGCAACGCCACCGTGAAATGTCTTCTCTTTGGCATGGGCCTCGACCCCGTCCTCCGAGAGCTCGAGCGACTCGACGCGCGTGTTGCTGTGCAAGCGCACTCCGGCGTGCATCGCGACGCGAAGAAAGACTTCGAGCGCCCTGTCTGCCAGGGTGACTCCGGCGTCCGGTTGCCACAGAGCCGTCTCGTCGGGGGCCAGCCGGATTTGCGGCCAGCGATCACCAACGTCGGCCCCCTTGACCATTTCGAAGCTGGCCCCGCACTGCCCGAGCGCGTCGGCGTTGGCCTCGATCTGCTCGCCCGCATCGAACCCTCCGGTGGTCACGACCAGGCTCTCACCCGTCTCCTCCCCGGCCGCGCGCCACAACGACAGCGCTTCCTGGGCCATCGATACGTACAGGGTGTCTGGATAAGAGAGGCGGAAGATACGCGAGGTCCCGTGACTCGATCCGTTGGTGTGGCCGGGTTCGAACTGCTCTACGACGTTGACGGTGAGACCGGACCTCGACAGTGTGCGAGCCGTCGCCGCTCCCATGATTCCCGCGCCGACTATGACGACGTCGGACTCGAACACCTTCACCGAGTCGTCGCCTCTTTGTCCTTCAACACCCGCCGGAGGATCTTTCCGGAGGCCGACTTCGGGATGGACTCCACCACCTCGACCACCCGGACGCGTTTGTGAGGAGCAACTCGCTCGGCGACGTATGTCTTGACGTCGTCTTCGCCCAGCTCACCCGCAAGAACGACGAAAGCCTTTGGGACCTCCCCGGCCTCCTCGTCGACCACGCCGATAACGGCGGCATCCGAGATCTGCGGGTGCGAGAGAAGGAGCGCCTCCAACTCGGCCGGCGCGACCTGCATCCCCTTGTACTTGATCAGTTCCTTGAGTCTGTCGACCAAGAAGAAGTAACCGTCGGAATCGACTCGCCCGATGTCGCCTGAGTGGAGCCATCCCTCGGAGTCGATCGTCGTCGAAGTCGCCGCGTCGTTGTTGAGATAGCCCTTCATGACCTGAGGTCCGCGAATCCAGACCTCGCCGAGCTCGCCGGGTGAGAGCTCCTCGCCGCTGGTCGGCTCGACGACAAGGCATTCGGTGTTCGGAATCGGGGGGCCAATCGAACCCGGCTTGTCCTTGGCCGGGTCATCGGGAACGACGTGCGTCACCGGGCTGGTCTCGGTCAGGCCATATCCCTGCATCACATGGCAGCCGAGACGCTCGGAGGCCGCGGCTGCGAGCTCTCCGCTGAGAGGTGCCGCGCCCGACATGATGAGCTTGATGCTCGACAGGTCGTAGTTGTCGACCACCGGATGCTTCGCCAGAGCGAGAATGACCGGAGGCACGAGGTAGGCGCGAGTCGTGCTGTATTTCTGCGATAGCTCCAAGAATTGCTCGAGGTCGAACCGGGGAATCGTCACGATCGTGGCGCCGCTCCGCAGTCCCCCGTTCATCAGCACCGTCATCCCGTAGATGTGAAAAAAGGGCAGCAGCCCGATGAATATATCCGACGAGTCGACGGCGTGCGCTCCGAGAAACTGCTCGATGTTGCCGACGAGGTTGTGGTGGGTCAGCATGACGCCCTTCGGAAAGCCCGTCGTGCCGCTCGAGTACGGAAGGACCGCCAGGTCGTCGTGTACGTCGAAGTCCACCGCCGGTGCATCCAGTCCCGCCGACAGAAGCTCCATGAACGAGGTTGCTCCCTCGGCTTCACCGAGAACGAAGACCTCCTCGACTCCCGCCTTGCCGGCAGCATCCTTTGCGTTGTCGAGGAACTGCGGAAGAGTGAGAAGGAAGCGAGCTTTCGAGTCCTCGAGCTGGAACGCCAGCTCGTCCGCGGTGTAGAGGGGGTTGACGGTCGTGACGATGCCGCCGACCGATGCAACTCCGTGGAACGCGATTGCGTACTCTGGCAGGTTGGGCAAATAGATGGCGAAGCAGTCGCCCTTGCCGAAACCTCGCGCCGTAAGCCCGGCAGCCAAGGCTCGCACTCGGCCGGCGAGCCCCTCGTACGTGATCGTGCGTCCGCTCGGCCCATCGATCAGCGCCGGCTTGTCTCCGAACTCGATTGCTCGCTCGAGCACGAATGCGGTCAGCGGCACTTCTGGAATGTCCACCGCGGGATACGGACTGACGACGACCATTCTCGGTTCCCCCTTGTCGATGACCTCCGGACGAGTGTCCCACTTCGCGGAGACCGATGGAATTGTCCTGCACGGGCGGGAGATTCAGGGTATGCAGTCGCAATGGACGTCGACTCCATGGGCCTCTTCAGTTGGATCCTCGCCGGGATCCTCATTGGTGGGATCGCGCGCCTGCTTCTTCCCGGTCGCGATCCGATTGGTTGCCTCGCGACCATTGGGCTGGGCATCTTGGGCGCGCTAGTGGGGGGTTATGTGTGGCGTGAGGTCTTCGACCGGCGAGACAACATCTCGTGGATCGGCGCCATCATCGCCGCCATGGTCCTGCTATTGATACTCCGGTCGTTCACCTACCGGAGGCGCTGACGAAGGCGCTTACTCCCGAATTAGGTCCCTCTGTCGGCATGCGGGTCGCGGCTTCGCCCTGGTCATGAGGTCTGTCCGTCCCAGGGAACCGTCGAGCCACACCGCTCGCCGCGCGTTGCCGATGGACGCATATCCCTGATCGCCTCGATTGCAGGTAACGACCCGGGGAATACCGCCGGTGACCGGCAGATGCCAGACAGCAAAGAGGGGAACCACTCGGGCTCCCCTCTTGCCTTGATCTCGTTTTCTGTTTAGCCGACCGAGCCCTCCATCTGGAGCTCGACCAACCTCTGGAGCTCGACTGCGTACTCCATCGGCAGCTCCTTGGTGATCGGCTCGATGAAGCCCCTGACGATCATCTGCATCGCCTCGGTCTCGTCGAGACCGCGGCTCATCAGGTAGAAGAGCTGGTCGTCCGAGACCTTGGACACCGTCGCCTCGTGGCTGACCGCGGAGTTCTCCTCCTCGATCTCGATGTACGGGTAGGTGTCGCTGCGCGACTTCTCGTCGAGGATCAGTGCATCGCAGATCACGTGACTCTTGGCGTGTGTGGCCCCCTTGTCGATGCGAACGAGCCCGCGGTAACCGCCGCGGCCTCCGTCCTTGCTGATCGACTTCGAGGTGATCGCCGAGGAGGTGTTCGCCGCGTTGTGGATGACCTTGCCGCCCGCGTCCTGGTGCTGGCCCCCGCCGGCGTAGGCAATGGACAGGACCTCTCCGCGCGCGTGCTCGCCGAGCAGGTAGATGCTCGGGTACTTCATGGTCACCTTGGAGCCGAGGTTTCCGTCGACCCACTCCATGATGGCGCCCTTGCCAGCCGTCGCGCGCTTGGTTACGAGGTTGTAGACGTTGTTCGACCAGTTCTGGATGGTCGTGTAGCGAGCGCGACCGTGGTCCTTGACGGCGATCTCGACGACCGCGGAGTGCAGCGAGTCGCTCGAGTACACCGGCGCCGAGCAGCCCTCGACGTAGTGAACGTAGGAGTTCTCGTCCACGACGATCATTGTCCGCTCGAATTGGCCCATGTTCTCCTGGTTGATGCGGAAGTAGGCCTGGAGCGGGATCTCGACCTCGATGCCCGGGGGTACGTAAATGAACGAGCCGCCCGACCACACCGCGGTGTTGAGAGCCGAGAACTTGTTGTCGGCCGCCGGAATAATGGTCCCGAAGTACTGCTTGACGATGTCCTCGTGCTCTCGCAGGGCCGTGTCCATGTCGCAGAAGATGATGCCGCGCTTCTCGAGCTCTTCCTGGGTCTTGTGGTACACGACCTCGGACTCGTATTGCGCGGTGACGCCGCCGAGGTAGTTCTTCTCGGCCTCGGGGATCCCGAGCTTGTCCCACGTCGCCTTGATGTCCTCGGGCATGTCGTCCCAGGACTTCACCTGGTTCATGGGCTTGATGAAGTAGTAAATGTTGTCGAAATCGATGCCGCTCAGATCGGCACCCCAGGTCGGCAGGGGCTTGCGATAGAAGACGTCGAGAGCCTTGTGCCGGATCTTGCGCATCCAGTCGGGCTCGCCCTTGCGGTCGGACATCATGTCGATGACCTCGTGCGACAGGCCCTTTTGCGGCGCCTCGTCGTAGCTGGTCGCGTCGTGCCAGCCGTACTTGTAGTCGCCCTTTATCTGGCGAACCTGGTCGTTCTCCTGCTGGACCTTAAGGTCTTCAGCTTCTGTGGCCACTACGGGAGACCCCCTCTAGTGCACTGGTCGGGTCGTTCGGGCGCTAACCCTGAGCGCCGTTGCTCTCGTGTCGGGTCCTGGCCCCCACCCTATCAGTTAGGTCGTCCTAACCCAACCCTTCGAGTGGAGGTATTTGCCCTGCTCACAGTGATGAAAACAAAAGAAGTGGGCTCTCTGTTCCCGGTCCCTCGGGCTCAGTCCTGCCGGCGGACCGGGGCCGCCGCCGGGTCCACCGGAGGAGCGGCCATATCGACGTCCTCCTCGGTCTCGTCGGCGTGAAAACCGGGTCCCTGGCCGATTACCTGAAAGGTCTCGGCGGCCCCGTAACCCACGGCCTTGCCGACTTCGGCGAATCGTTGACGCATCCACGTTGCGATTCGCTCGGCATCCTCGCCCACCTGACTCTGATGGCACAGCAGCGCCTCGATCTTGCGGTCGAGCGTCGTGGTTATGTCCTCGGCATGGGGGCGATCGCCCGGACCCATGATCCAGAGCTCGCGCAACCCACGCCAGGGCTCGAGGCCCTCCGCGAGCAACTCGGGAAAGTGCCCCGGCGTCGTCCCCGCCGACAGGGTCACGTCGAGCGATGCCTGTCCGATGGCCCGGTGGTCCGGGTGGTTGACGAAGTCATCGATGACGGGAGTCGGATCCATGACGATGTAGCGGTGAGGACGGTACTGCCTGAACACGCGCGCGATGTCCTTGCGAAGTTCGAGCGAGTACTCGACGTAGCCATCCTGATAGTCGAGCCACACGACTTCCTTGACGCCAAGGACGTCGGCCGCGCGCTGGCTCTCCTCCATACGGAGCTTCGACAGATTGGTGCCCATCAATTCCTGGTCCTGGGTGCCGGTCGAACCGTCGGTCACGATGCACATCGTCACCTCGGCCCCCTCGTCCACCCATTTTGCGAGCGTGCCGGCGCAGCCGAACTCGACGTCATCGGGATGGGCGGAGACCGCCAGAACTCTCATTCCGCGCTCCCGTGCGCGATCGTCGAGACGATCGTTTGGTCATCCGGATCCGCGCTTACGGAGAGAACTCTCATTTTCGTTGCCCCTCTTAGTTGGTCCTCAGGATGAGGAGGTCGGTGGGCGCGTGGTGGCTGACCCTGTGCGGGACGTTGCCGAGTTTGAACCGCTGAGCGCCCGTCATACCGACACTTCCAACCACGATGAGCTCGAAATCTTCCTCCTCCGCGATCGAGATGAGCACTTCGGGGGCCGGGCCCTTGACGGTGCGGACTTCAGCGTCGACGCCGTGTTTCGCCGCGTGCTCCTCGGAGCGCTCGAGCACATCCTGCGCCTGAGCCGCCCCCGCAATACGCCAGCGAAACTCGTCCGGCACATCACGCAGCGAACGATCGGCATCCCACTGCGCGCTGATGCTGCCTGCGCTCGCGGCCATGCGTTCGAGCTCCGCGTCGCTCGGGGGATCGTAGGCGCACACGATGAGCAGCTTGGCCCCCAGCGCCGAGGCCAGGTCGGCCGCCCTGTCCACCGCCGACATCGCCGTCGCCGAGCCGTCGGTTCCGACCATGATCTTCGAATAGGGCCCCTCACCCCTCGGTGGATCGGTCTTGACGATGAGGAGGTCGGTGCGTGCGCTGTGGCTGACCTTGTTCGGGACGTTTCCGAGCATGAAGCGACGAGCCCCGCTCATCCCGACGCTGCCCACCGCGAGGAGCGTGGCGTCACCGCCCGACTCGGCGGCCTCGAGCAGCACGTCCACCGGATTTCCCTTGGCGACGATCACCTCGGCGTCGAGGGATTCGGCCAGATCCTCGAGGGGTGCTCCCGGATCGGAACCGGCGTGTACGAGCACGAGCTTCGCCGACAGACCCCGTGCCAGCTCGGCGGCTCTCTGCGTCGCAACCTCGGCCGTCTTGCTGAGATCCGTCCCCGCGACGATGCGCTCGTACATCGAGGTCCCCTTTCTTGTCTTCGTCAGCGCGATCGTCGAGACGATCGCTGGTCTTCAGCGCGCTGTGTCTCCTGACGTCTCGGTGGTCAGGAAGCCGGTTCGGCAGTCTTGCGGACGGCGAGCGTGCACCGGGCCACGGCGACCTGCTTCCCGTCTTCCCCGACAATGTCGATATTCCACACGTGGACGGTCCGTCCCTTCCGAATGGGCCGCGCGGTTGCGGTCACCATGCCCGAGCGCTTGCCCCTGAGGTGGGTGATGTTGAGGTCTACACCGACCGCGAACTCGACTCCGGGCACGCAGTTCATGAACGATCCCATCGACGCGGCGCTCTCGGCTATGACCGCCGACGCGCCTCCGTGCAGCAACCCCATAGGCTGATGCACCGTCGGGGTGACGTCCATCTCGAGCACCACCCGGTCGGCGGTGACCTCGATGGCGCGAATCCCCAGGGATTCGTGAATGGTGTTCTCGTAGACGAGCTCGGAAGCGAGATCGTCGGGCAGGGGCTTGTCCATGCCGGGATGCTACTTCGAGGCCCGAAGCCCCTACCCCACTAGGACCGGGAAGAGCGCTTCTTCGAGTACATCGCGGCGTCGGCCGCGTTGAGCAATTCCTCGGGAGTGAATCCGTCCACCCCGTACAGGGCCATGCCGGCGCTGACGCTCAGGTTCGGCTCGATGTGTCGGGACTCCTCGACGAGAGCGTCGCCGAATCGCTCGATCATCTTCAACGCCCCGGCTCGGTCCGAGTCGCGCAGCACTACCGCAAACTCGTCGCCGCCGTAGCGGGACACGCAGTCGGTTGCGCGCACGGCCGATCGCAGCGCACGGGCAACGGCAACGATGGCAGCCGATCCCGTCGAGTGGCCGAAGGTGTCGTTGATGGTCTTGAGGTCGTCCATGTCGAAGATGAGCAGTGCGAACGGAGTTCTTTTCGACTCCAGTTCGAAGAGCTCGTCGTAAAGACGCCCGACGTTGGCGACCTGGGTGAGCGGGTCTATACCGGCGATCTCCTTGAGATGGGCGTGTGCCGTGAAATGAGTTTCGATGAGAATGCCGGCGAGGATGGCGAGGGGGCCGTACAGGGCGAAGCGGCTCCCGACATCGTTGAGAGGAACCATCGCGACCACGAAAGCTGCACCAACCAGCAGCAGGCTCGCAAACCGCCGAGCAATTGGTCGCTCGAGCTGCTTGTTGAGACGTTCGGCCAGCGACCGGTCGTGCTTGATCCTTGGAACCCCAGCCATCGCCCCCACCACATGCTCCACTTTCGCCGCCATACCTCCAGCTCCCACTTGAACGCCCCAGGACTATCTGCCACCGGTGCGTCTACTAGCTCCAAATGACTAGTTACCTGTGTTTCGGCAGAGGACGCCGGCGACTTGAGGCATTTGTCGAGGGACTTCAGCGGGAGTCGTCCAGGGGGCTGACCGCTCGGATGTCGGTCTTGCGCACCTGCATGAAGTCAGATCGTTCGCCGACCGGCTCCCCGGTGAGCGTCGTCACCGTGGCGTCGGTCACAGGGATGAAGAGACGATGGTCCCGCATGACCGACTCCCATGCCTCCGAGAAGCGGCCGAGCTCGGGGGCCAGGTAGATCGTGGCGTTTATCCGACAGGCGTCGAGCAGCAGGACGACGGGGGTCGAGTCGAGATCGACGCGCTCGTCGCCTTCGTTCACGGGCGTTGCTGATGGGTTCGTCACGCTATTCTCATCGGCACAAGACAGGCCCCGATTAATCGCGGCGGAGGTCCGATATGAAGAACATGCTCGACGAATTCAAAGAGTTCGCGCTCAAGGGCAACCTCATCGAGCTGGCGGTTGCTTTCATCCTCGCCCTCGCCTTCAGCGCGGTGGTCCTCTCGCTGGTAAACGACGTCGTCCTTCAGATCATCGCAGCCATCGTGGGACAGCCGAGCTTCGACGGGCTCTCGATCAACCTCAACGACTCGTCTATCCGCTACGGCGCGTTTCTGATGGCCCTGATCAATTTCCTTCTCGTCGCGTTCGTTCTGTTCCTGATCGTCAAGGCGGTCAACAAGCTGCAGCGGCCGAACCGAGAAGCACCGGCCCCCGCGACTCGCAACTGCCCCTTCTGTTTCACCGTGATTCCCGCGGCCGCGACCCGATGCAGTGCGTGCACCAGCGAGGTCGCACCGACCGAGCCGGCCAGGTAGCCCCGCTCAGGGGGCGAGTGTGACCGGAACCTCGATCATGTTTATAGGCCTGCCCGTCTCGGCCGACTCCTCGTAGACCTGGACGGTCGCCTCGGTCGGTTCCTCGACGTCGAACTCGACGTTCTCGGAGAAGTCGCCGCGGCATCCGGACCCGCACGTCGCGGTCGTAAACGTCTCGGCAAGAACCTCACCGCCGGCGCCGACGATGCGGATCAAGACGTTCGCCTCGAACACGTTGGCGGTTCCGGCCACCGTCACAGGGCTGTCGACCTCGGATTCGCCCAAGGGACGATTGACGATGATGGCCGGTGAGAAATCCTCGAAGTCGGCTCGGGTGAAGTACTTCTCGAAGACCAGACCCGCCTCCGAGAAGATCTCGGGCCGTTCCCCATCGAGCAAGAAGGTGACGCGCTTGACCGTCGGGAACTGAGTCAGGGTGAAGGTCACCTGCGCGAGCCTCATGCCCGCCGACATCGTGCCTCCGCCGGACTCGAACTCCGACGATAGGTCCACCGTCGCAGTCCCACGCTCGATGCTCAGGCTGTTGATCTCGGTTGCGGGTGGGACGGCCGACTTCAGGTTGCCGGCCCCCGCCGGTCCCTCTATCAACGCTCTCAGAGCCGCCGAGCCGACGCGCGGGATCGCGTCGATCGTGGCGATCGCCGGAGCCAACCGGTTGCCGGTGGAGAACCAGACTTGGAACGAAACCGTTTTGTTGTCCTCGTCGGGTGGTGATGGCTCCTCTGCGGGCGACGGATCTTCTGTGGGTTCCTCCGATGGCGTTGGGTCCTCGGTGGTCGCGGCCTCGGTGGTCTGATCCGGGGTTTCGGAGTCGTTGCTGCACGCGCCGAGGAGCGCCAGAGCGGCGGCGCAAGCCAGAGACGCTTTCCGCAACCTCATCGTCGTCATCGAATCAACTCCGTTCTCGAGGATCTCGAGGAGTCCATTGTTAACGTCCTCTGTCCATCTGACGACCAAATGGCCCCAAGAGTTGCGGAGCGGGACTTGAGATTGTTTTGCTGCGGAGCTCGACGTGGGAGAGTAACCATCGTGTCGGATGAAAGTCGGGCCGTGAAGACTGACGCGGAGCTCCCTCCCCCACCGGCCAGCCCGGTCTGGACGATGCCCCTGCGCCTTACTCCTTACAACCGCACAATGGGGTTCTTCAGGGCCCTGTTTCCCATCGTCACGGCCGTCGGGTTGATCGACTTCATCGTCTCTCAGCTCGATCCGGACAGGAACCTGGCGGGGAACTTCATTCTGCTCGCGGTGATGTGGCACGCGGGAGCAGCCCTGGCGTGTCTGGGAATCCTCATGATAAGGCCGGCCTTCACGCGCACGGCGCGCCTCGATGTCGACCCGGAGGGCGTGGCGATTATCCATCCCGGTGTGCTCCGACGACCGCTGAGAATCCCCAAATCGGATATCAGACTGGCCGCGGTCGACTCGACCGTCCCTCCCAGGCAGTTCCATGTCGGCCCCCGAGATCACCGGAGGTTTCCGATCACCGCACCCCACGGCTACGGGGGGCCTCCATTGCCCGAATTCCTGTATTCGCGCGTCGGCGGCTCGCCCTTCCCCTTGATCAGTCATGTCGGGGACCCACCGAACGTCCTGCTGCTGCTGAATCGGCCGGAGAAGCTCAACGGAGCGCGGCGTACCCACAAGGTGATGGCGGCCAAGGGACCAATCCATCTCGCCCGCCTGCATCAGGAGTCCCACGGGCTGCTCCTTCGGGTCGCCGAGCCCGAGCAGGCTCGCAGAGCGTTCCACCAGCACGAACTGCTCAGTAATGTGACGGGTCGCGATGTCCTCGCCGTCGGTCCGGGCCCTGCTCAACAGGAGCGGGCCCGCACCTACAACACGCGCGCCAACCTGCTGGTGGGAGCGATCATCCTGCTGAACTTCGGCCCCCTGATGCTCATCGAGGGAGTGGGGCCAACCGAGAACTCGGTGCTACCGATCTCGTCTGAGATCGCTCCTGCGGGGAGGCCCTGACGTGGTCGACTCCGCCGAGGACCTCTACGGGTTGCCGCTGGACGAGTTCACCGCCGCTCGAAACGCGCTGTCGGCCGAGCTCAAGAAGGCCGGCGACGACGAGTCGGCCGCCGCGGTCAAGTCGTTGAAGAAGCCCCCGGTCAGCGCATGGGCGATCAATCAGCTCGCGCGATCAGACTCGGACGACGTGGCGGCCCTGCTCGAAGCGGGTGAGCGACTGCGTCGCGCCCAGGACTCGGTGATGGAGGGATCGGATCCGGCGGGTCTTCGCTCGGCCATGGCGGATCGGCGTGAGCTGGTCACGGAGCTGGCGCGGCGAGCGGCCAAGACGCTCGAGAAAGAGGGGGCCAAGCCCAGTCGAACCCACCTCGACCGCATCTCGGCGACCCTCATGAACGCGGCCGTCGACGACGATGCGAGGGAGGCTCTGCGCTCGGGAACTCTGGCGGCCGACGTCGATGCCACCGAGGAGCTCGGCGGAGCCTGGACGCTTGCTGCGGTCCCGGACCTGGACGAGCGGCCCGCGGTCGAGGTGCGCGCCGCCCGCAAGGAGGCCGAGCGGCTGAAGCGCGAGGCGGACGACGCCGAAGCGATGGCCGCCGAGATGGCCCAGGAGGCCGAGCGAGCCCGCAGCATCGCGGACCAGGCGATGCAGGCGGCCTCCGATGCGCGCCGATCGGCGCAGGAGGCCCGACGCCGAGCCAACGAAGCGCGCCACAACCTCTGAACTGGGGGACGCCGAGCCCGTCGAGCAACGACCAGTTGCCGTGGCAGTGGAACTGGACGAGCCCACTCACAGACATTCTTGGCTGCGACGAGCAACCGTCCCACCCGTCGAACCAGGGTCGTCTCATATATGTCTCCTATGTCTCCCGGGAAACCCTGCTGGTCGTACTGGTCGTAGTGGTAGGCACCGACCGCACCGACCGCACCGACCGCGGGCCCGGATCAGAGCCGCCCTCGCCCACCGCTCGAGATAGGTCTCTCGAGGAAATTCACTGGTCGTACTGGTCGTAGTGGTAGGCACCGACCGCACCGACCGCACCGACCGCGGGCCCGGATCAGAGCCGCCCTCGCCCACCGCTCGAGATAGGTCTCTCGAGGAAATTCACTGGTCGTACTGGTCGTAGTGGTAGGCACCGACCGCACCGACCGCACCGACCGCGGGCCCGGATCAGAGCCGCCCTCGCCCACCGCTCGAGATAGGTCTCTCGAGGAAATTCACTGGTCGTACTGGTCGTAGTGGTAGGCACCGACCGCACCGACCGCACCGACCGCGGGCCCGGATCAGAGCCGCCCTCGCCCACCGCTCGAGATAGGTCTCTCGAGGAAATTCACTGGTCGTACTGGTCGTAGTGGTAGGCACCGACCGCACCGACCGCACCGACCGCGGGCCCGGATCAGAGCCGCCCTCGCCCACCGCTCGAGATAGGTCTCTCGAGGAAATTCACTGGTCGTACTGGTCGTAGTGGTAGGCACCGACCGCACCGACCGCACCGACCGCACCGACCGCACCGACCGCACCGACCGCACGTTTCCTGAGGAGAGACCCTGTGCGCGCTTTTGAGGAGGTTCGTGCTCGGCACGTGGCGAGGCCCCCGGAATCCCGGGCCTCGCCATGGACAAGCTGGATCTAGTAGAGCGGGTCGGGGATCAGGCTCGCCGTCGAGACGGGGCCCGCCAACGCCTCCATCCGGCTGATCGTCGTCCCCGCGATGAGGGCCGGGAGATAGTCGGTGCCGACGACCAGGTGGGTCAGGTTTCCTGCGGCCGCACCCGTTGCGTTGCGAACCCCGGAGCCCGAGTCGCCGGGCGAGGCAGCGCCGTCCCAGCCGTAGGCCGCGTTGTTGTTACCGGTGTCGCCGGGACCCGTGTAGGTCACCAAACCGGCGCGCGGCGTTCCACCGGTGCCGATCACGAGACCGTGACCGGAATGTACGACGGCGTCGCCGAACCGCGGGTTCGCCGAGCCGGTCGGACCCGCCCAGTGGGCCATCGACGGGTTCACGTACTGCTGCATCGCCGGATAGATGTCGATCAATGCGAAGTCGTCGCCGATGCCGTTGTTGCGCCTCAGCGAAACAGTTCCTATGTTCATGAGAAGGCCGGGCGCGGCGACGATGGTGACCTCGTCACCGACGTTCGCACAGTGACCGGCGGTTCCGATCTCGGTCCCGTTGCCGAAGACGAAGTTCGTCGTGCAACCGGCAGGAAAAAGAATCCACGATCCCGGACGGATCCCGGTGAAGGCGAGCCCGCTCGCCGGAATCTCGAGGTCGACGCCTTCGGGGACCGCGACCGTCTTGCCCTTCTTGCCCGCGGCCACCGCTCTGCGATGCAGCTCGGCCGTATACCAATCGGGAGCCTCCTCCTTCAGCTCGACGGCGCGCGCGAAGTCGGGACGAGCGAGCGCCCCTCCGAGAAGCTTCGGAGACTTGGCCCCCGCCGTCGTGAGGGGCAAACACAGCATCGCTGCAAGTGCTGCTACGAGAACGAACTTGAGTCGCATCGGCGCTCCTTGGTAGCAAGACGGCATCCCAACCGAGACCGTCTGGGTCGGCTGCTAGGTAGGGATTCGCCCTAATTAGTCACGGTTCCTGCCTCGAGACCGCGCCGGAGACACCCCCAGAAGCGGTGATCGGCTGGTCGCTGGTTGATGTCGTACGAACCTGCAAGAATCCGCTGAAAAAAGGGGAGGGAACTTCGATGCTCTCAGACACTCGAGTCGTAGCAACTCTGCCGGTCTCGGACCTCGGGCGTGCGAGGCGCTTCTACGCCGACATG
Source organism: Actinomycetota bacterium (assembly GCA_009379915.1). Lineage (GTDB taxonomy): Bacteria > Actinomycetota > CADDZG01 > CADDZG01 > WHSQ01 > WHSV01. The sequence continues at coordinate 27,940 of WHSV01000033.1, forward strand.
CTGTCCTTGGAACCCCTACGGGAGCTGCCCGAGGGCCTTCTCTACGAGTGCTCCGACGGGACTCGCTTCCTCTTGTATGTCACGACCGGCGTGCCCTTTGGCGAGCACACTCAGCTCGCGTTCGTTGCGAGCGATCTCGAGTCGGAGGTCGCCGATCTGAAGTCCGACGGCGTCGTCTTCGAAGAGTACGACCTTCCGAACCTGAAGACCGTGCACTCGATCGCTTATACGCAGTCCGGGCAGTCGGCGTGGTTTCGCGACAGCGAGGGGAACCTGCTGGCCCTGAACCAGCGCGACGAAGACTAGCCTTCAATACGAGCCCAGGACCAGAGCCAGTTGCTCGCGCCCTCCACGAATCGGACCCTTAACCACCGTGTTTCATCGGAACCGTGTTGCCCTCCGGCGGAATCGGGTGCTCCTTCAACATGCGGGCGAGGTGCACCACGTTGTGCGACATCCACGACGCGGTCTTCTGCGTGTAGGCGCTCGACCAACCGTCCGCCTCGATGAACGACGGACCCGGACCGGCGTCGCCGAGCCAGTAGGTGTCGGCATTGGGCGGGATCGTGCAACCCAGGTGCGAGAGATTGAAGAGCGTGGTCGAGGCCGCATCGTGGGCGCCGTCCTCGTTGCCGGTCACCACCACTCCGGCGACGGTGTTGTACAGCGGATACTGCCCCACCTCGTTCGTCGAGTTGTACGTTCCATCGAGCCGCTCGATGACGAGCTGGCAAACGCTCGACCTCACCCCGAACCAGATCGGAGTCCCGATGATGAGGATGTCCCCGGCGATGATCTTCTCGAGTATCTGCGGCCACTCGTCACCGTCGCCCTCGTCGGACGAGACGCCGAAAGGAACGTTGTAGTCGACTATGCGAATGGATTCACACGCGACATCGAGGTCCTCGAGATGGTTCACGACATGGTCCATCAGAGCCTGGGTATTGGAGACCTCGGGTGACGTCTTGAGCGTGCAGTTCAACAGCACCGCGGAAAGGCGCATCTCAACCTCCTACTTGGACGGCTCACGGTGTAGACGTTCCCACCAGCGGCTCGTGGACCGGTCATCCTTCGCCTGCTTGTTCGCCGCCCTCACCTCTTCGAAATCGGTCTCGGTCGTCATCTCGGACTCGAGAACCTCGTGGCGCCGAACGAAGGTTCCGATCGACGCCTGAATGATCGCGGCCGCGGGCAACGAGAGGAACGCTCCGAGCGGACCGGCAAGACTTCCTCCTGCAATCGCCGAGCCGATCGCGACGGCCGGATGCAACTGCATCGTGTGTTTCGTCAGGTGGGGGCTGAGAGCGTAATTCTCGACCTGTTGGTAGATGAGGATGTACACGAGAACGACGAGTGCGTCGAAGGGCTCGTTCAGCAGCGCGACGAGTATCGGCAGGACCGATGCGATGTAGGTGCCCACGACCGGAACGAACTGCGAGAAGAGTCCGGACCACAGCGCGAGAGGAAGCGCGAACGGGACTCCGAGAACTCGCAGAAGGATGTAGAGAAGACCTCCGTTGATCAACGCCAGCAGCAGTCTCGAGTAGAAGTACGCGCCGGATTTGTCCACCGCGATCTCCCACGTCGCGAGCACCTCACGCTGGCGCCGCGGAGGCAACAACGAACAGATGCTCCGCCTCACCTTTGGTGCATCCGCCACCAGATAGAAGGTGAACAACAGGATCGTCAGGAGCTCGAACAATCCCGAAAGTACGGCGGCGCCGAAGCCGAGCAGGTTGCCCGCGACGTCCGCGCCGTAGGTGCGCAGAGCCCCCTCGATATCTTCCGCCTGGGTAGCCGCGTCGGTAACGGAAAGGTCGAGGCCGAACCAGTCATTGGCTCTCTCGGAGATCGTGTCGAGCCAGCCCGGAACCTCGGCGACCAGATCCCTGATCTGGCTGATCAATAGAGGGACCATCGAGACGAGCATGACGATGCCGAGCAATATCACGCCGAACAGGATGAACCCCGTCGCCGCCCCGCGGCGCCAACCCTTCTGAGCGAGAAAGTTCACCGCGGGCTCGATCGCAAAGGAGAGAAACAGCGAGACGATGACCATGAAGACGAGGTTTCGCACTCTCAGGAGACCCTGCAGCAGCAGGTAAGCAGCGACGAAGTAGAGGATGACGGTTATGAGTAGCTTGGGTATCCAGGGGGGCATGCCCGCGCCGGGGCGCTGGCCCTCTCGCTCTAAGTCGAGCGCCTCTGGAGGAGTGCTCAATCGGTGCCTCCCAGCCCGTTCCCTTTCGCCTCGCAGAAGCGTACTCCGAGGTATTTGGTTTCACCGTATTCATGGAGGTAGGTTCTCAAGCGTGGACATCGGGTCGGTTGCAACCGTGCAGGTCTTGACCGTGGGGCCGCGTCACTCGCTTTCCGAGGTGGCCCGCATGATGTACGCCAGACGCAGTGGCTCGGCTGTGGTCCAGGGCGAGGGAGAGAATCCCGGCATCATCACCGAGCGCGACCTGCTGCGCGCAGTGGCCGAAGGAGCCGACCTGTCTTCGGCCCCCGTCGAGGACTACATGACCGCGAACGCGATCACCGCGTCCTCGTCGTGGGATGCGGAGAAGGCGGCGCGCTTGATGCTCGAGCACGGTTTCCGCCACCTCGTAGTCATCGACGACTCGGGCCGGGTCGAGGGCATCCTCTCGATCCGCGACCTCGTAAAGGCCCTTCTGAACTGACGGGGGTTGCTAGCGGGTGGGGGAGGCCTCGCGCGGGGACCTCATTCGGCGTAAGAGATCGCCAATCGTGGCGAGTGGGTTGTAACCGACCTGCCGGTAGGAGATGGTCTCGACCGGAACTCCGTAGACGGACAGGGCCTCGGCGGCCTTACTTTGATCCCAGTCGGCGGTGCGCTGGATTACGAAAAGACGGCGCGGATACGCGTACTGAGCCCGATACCCCTTGGATCCTGGGATCAGCTTTCCCCACAGCGACACCTCGCCGACGACGTCGATCGCAAGGCCGGTGAGTATCTGGCGACGAAGGTGCGTGAGATCACGCGCTGCGTAGATTCCGCAGCGGCACCTTTCACCTGGAGCGTCGTGCATCTCGATTCGCATTCCCGAGATGAAGCGGTAGCGAACGTCGATACCGGTGTGTTTTATGGCCGGGCAGCGCGCCTTGAAACGGGTGTTCGGCTGCCAGAGGAAGCCCCTCGCCCCCGATAAGGAATGGAGCAGACCTGCTTTCTTGTCGACTCGCCAGTACCGCCACCCGACGACCGGTTCGATGGCGTCGGGAACTGCAAAGGAGGTCACGCGGGTGTGGGCTCCTTCTCCGGCCTCTTCTCGGGCTCGGGTTGGCGAACGGGCTTCGGCGTCCTGATCGGGTCCTCGGCCGGCTCCACCAGGATGGCGGGCTTCTCCTTGCCAGTGTTCATCGGCTCCCCCTGAAATTGGGTTCGGCTTCTTATTGCGGGGTGCGCCATCTCATTCTGCACCCTCCGCCGTTTTTCCCTTACCCCCGGTTATTCAGGAGTTCTCGCGGGGGGCCAAATTTCCTTTCACCGGTGGCTCAAGTGACAGCGAGTGTCCACTTTGGGTGGTGCATCGGCGCGATCCTCGGGAGCTTTAAGTCCGGCGGCGATCCCTTGCACGATTGCGTCCTCGGTCGACTTGCTCGAGTTGCGCGACAGGATTGCGAACTCCGCCGTTCCCACGTGACGAAGTCGCACCCACCCCACCAGGGCCGAGGCCCCGTTCCACAGAGTCCCGGTCTTCGCGTGCAAGCCGAGTCCCTCGAGTCTGGCTGCGAGTGTTCCCTGTCCGGGACCCGGTAACGAGAGGCGAAGAGCGCGACCCCAAGGTTGCCGGCGCGCGTGTTCGAGCAGAGTGACGAGGCCGCCGGCGCTCACTCGGTTCGCGTAGGAGAGGCCGGAGGAGTCGTGGGCGATGAGATCGACGCCGCGGCGCGCAGCTAACTGCTCTATCGCCCTAGCTCCCTTCGACATCGTGCCCGGTCCTTCGAAGGTGCGAGCGCCGAGCAACTTGCCGAGCATCTCCGCGTAGAAGTTGGACGAGGTGACGTTCATGTGAGTCACCAGAGTTCGAAGCGGCGCAGACCTAACGCGCGTCACGACTCGCGCCCGTGCTGGGACGCGGCCCGATCTCGCTCGCCCGTCGACCTGAATCCCCCGGCTCTCGAGTGCGTAGGTGAGCGAGGCCCCGAGGGCCAGCGGTGGGTTCGGCATTCCGTTTCCGTCGATCGCAAGGGCCGTCGGTCGGTTCGCGAAGTCACGGCTCCAGGGTTGCCAACCGGGAGCGTTCCAGTCGTTCGCGAACGATGACGAGTCGACGACCACGGCTCCCCCGACTCGTTTGATGCCTGCTCGCCGGATGCGGTTCGCCAGGCGACCAACGCCGGTGTGGGTCGAGTCTCCCCATCCCGAGACCATGGACGGGTCACCTCCGCCGGCGACCCAGAGGTTGCCGATCGCTCCACTGCTCTTGTTGCTCGATGCCCGGGTCTTGATGCGATGCGCGGGTCCGAGCTCGTCGAACAGGGCCATGCTGAGGAGAACCTTCTGGACCGACGCGGGAGTGCGCAGTTGGTCAGCCGAGTGCTCGTACAGAGTCCTACCGCGCGCGGCCACTGCGACCGAGACGTCACTGCCGCGCGCAACCGCGTCGAGCTCACTTGAGGCAGCTTTGGCAGCGGCGCTGACCGAACCGCCAACCAACGATGCGGCAGCGAGCAGCGCGACCCAGGTGAGCCCGCGACGGATCCTCATCACCTAATTAGACGAACCCCGCGGGACCCGGGTTCGGGTCTACGCTCGCAGTCCCTCGGAGGCGCAAAGGTCGCTCGTCTCGATCGCCAGTCCACCGTCGTCCGCCTGGACAAGGCCGAAGGTAGCGATCACTCTGCCGGCGCGCACAACGCGGACGGTCGGTACCTCCGCCTCGGGATATCCGGCGACCTCGACGACATCTTCGGGACCCAGTCCCTTGACTCCGTCCTTGACCAGCTCGACGGGGTCCTTACTAAGTCCATCACCCAGCGGGTACGCAAAATCGCTGATCGTGCTCTGCCCCATCGAGCCCGGCTCGCACTCGGTATCGGTGGAGATCCAGTGTCCTTCCGGATCCACGAGCTCGAGGTCGTATTTCACCGGTTTCCTGTCGCTCTCGTGTTGGCTGTAGGGATAGCACGCAACTTTCATCTTGCCCGGCGGCACAGTGACGACCTCCTCGTGCCGCCCCTCGTCCACGTCGAGGCCCAGGCCGAAGAAGCTCGTCGGTTCTCCCGCTCGGTTCTCGATATCGAGATGAACTCCGTCGGGTTGCACCTCCACGACCGGAGTCCACAGGCGCGTTTCACCCTCCTCGGTGCAGACGATCTCCACGAAGGGGGCGGCGACCGGCCGGCCCTCCCGGGGTTCCGGGCTAGAGGGCTCCACTCCGCAGCCCGCCAGTACAAGCAGTGTGATCGCTAGGCCAAGTCTCATCCCGCCATACATCATGGCCCTTGGACGAGCCTAGTGACTCCAGAGTTCCTCAGGACTCGATGTTGTGCATCACGTGCTTGATCCGCGTGTAGTCCTCGAGCCCGTACATCGAGAGGTCCTTGCCGTAGCCCGAGTGCTTGAATCCTCCGTGAGGCATCTCGGAGAGGAAGGGGATGTGAGTGTTGATCCAGACGCACCCGAAGTCGAGACCCCTCGACATGCGCATCGCGCGGCCGTGGTCCTTGGTCCAGACGCTCGCCGACAGTCCGTACTCGACGTCGTTCGCCCAGGTCAGCGCCTTGTCCTCGTCGTCGAAGTGCTGCACCGTGATGACCGGTCCGAAGATCTCCTGCTGGATCATCTCGTCGGTCTGTCGCAGGCCGGCGACGACGGTCGGTTCGATGAAGAATCCGTCGCGCTCGAC
>WHSV01000124.1 GCA_009379915.1 Actinomycetota bacterium
AGTTCGTCGGTCCGGCGACCACCAATTGCTCGGCTAGCAATGCGGCGATCCCGACCACGGGGCGGCCCAACGGAGCGATCTACTCGTACTGGGACGATACGTTCGTCAACGCCGAGTCGTCGATCCGGGCCGACGTCAGGGGCAGCGCGCCTAACCGGCGCTTTGTGATCGAGTTCCGCAACCTCCATTACTTCGAGGACACAAGCCGGCGCGTCGACTTCAACATCGTTTTATTCGAGAACGGCGAGATCCTTACTCAGTATCGCAATCTCGCGAACGACGGACGAGAGACCGGTGACTCGGCGACGATCGGCATCGAGAACCACACCGGTCAGGATGCGCTCAGGTTCTCCTTCAACGAGTCCGCGCTAGCGACCGAGCCGGCGGTCACATCGCTCCGCTACAGACCGCCGCCGCTGCCGCCGTCACACGCGGTCTCGGGCCATGTCCGCGACTCCGACAACCAGCCCATCGCGGACGCGACGGTGACCATCGAAGGGACGCCGATAACGCCGGCCACGACCGACGCCAACGGCTTCTACTCGTTCGAGCAGTTGCCCGAGGGCACGTACGACGCGACGGCCTCGGCCACGGGGTGTAACAGCCCGCAGACGAGGGAGCTGGTCGTGTCCGGCCCGACGACGCTCGACTTCACGCTCCCGCGGCGCAGCGACGCGTTCGGTCACACCTGCGAGCTCGAGGAGGCCCCCTTCGAGGAGGCGCAGACGATCCTCCCGATCACGGGAGACGGCGGTGTCGGCACGATCGACCTTCCGTTCCCGTTCACGTTCTACGGGTTCACCTACACGCGGACCCACGTCTGCGCCAACGGGTTCATCGAGTTCGTGGGGCCGGAGTCGACCAATTGCTCGTCGGTCAACGCGGCGATTCCTACCGCGGGCCGGCCTAACGGCGCGGTATTCCCGTTCTGGGACAACCTGTCCGTCGACGAGCAGGCCTCGATTCGAGCCGACGAGCGGGGAGCAGCGCCCAACCGGCGCTTCGTGATCGAGTTCCGCAACGTCTTCTTCCCCCCGAACACGAGCCTCCGTGTTGACTTCAACATCGTCCTTCACGAGAACGGAGAGATCCTCACTCAGTACCGCAACATCGCCAACGACGGGCGAGAGAGGGGCAACTCCGCGACCATCGGCATCGAGAACCACACGGGGACGGATGCGCTCCGGTTCTCGCTCAACGAATCCGTGCTCGCGCCCGAGCCCGCGGTCACCTCGATCCGCTACAGGCCGCCCCCGCTGCCGCCGTCGCAGACCGTGTCGGGTCAAGTCCGCGACACCGGCGACCGGCCCATCGCCAACGCGAGGGTGACCATCGAAGAGACGCCGATCACGCCGGCCACGACCGACGCCGACGGCTTCTACTCGTTCCCGAGTGTGCCGGAGGGCACGTACGACGCGACGGCGACGGCCAGATGCAACCGCCCGCAGACGAATCGGCTCGTCGTGTCCGGCCCGGCGACGCTGGACTTCGAGCTCCCTCAGCTCACAGAGGCTCTGCTCATTCCGGACTCGAGCAACGACCGAGTAATGGCCTTCGACGCAACGACCGGAGATCTGCTCGATGCCGACTACATCCCCCATGATCCGGCCGCGAACCTAAGCACACCCCAGCACATCATCCCGAACCTCGACGAGGACGGCTACCTGCTGTCCGACCAGCTCAACGACGTGATCTACGCCTACGACCTCGAAGGCAACTGGCTGGGAGTCTTCGCGCCGGCCGGCGGCACCGACACTTCGATCCTCGACAACCCGCGGGGTATCGGGATCTCCCCCGATAGAACGCTGCTGGCGACGGTGGCTTCCGGCGGCAATGCCCATGCCGTCGCCGAGTTCGACGCGGAGGGCGAGTTCATCGGCAATTTCATCGACAACGAGGCCGGTGGCATGCAGGGTCCCTGGTTCTTCCTCTTCCGGGACTCGGACATCCTGGTGTCGAGCGTAACCAGCTCTGCCATCCACCGCTTCGACCCCGATGGCGCACCGCTCGGCATATTCCACGGTCCGATCGCGTTCCCGCAGCAGATGCAGGAGCTGGACAACGGCAACATCCTGGTCGCGAACTTCAGCGCGCCATCCGGCGTCTGGGAGCTGGAACCTGACGGCGACCTGATCGACGTCCACACGGGAGTGACTTCGACCCGCGGTGTCTACGAGCTGCCGAACGGCAACATCCTGACCACCAACTCGGGTGGTGTGCACGAGATCAACCGTAACGACACCCTGGTAGAGACCAAGATCTCCGGTGTCAGCGCGCACCAGATCACTCACGTACAGCTGCAGGAGTGCGAAGCGCCGGCCGACGCCCCGTAGTTAGAACGTGTCGCCCAACAGCGGCGCACACTCGAAGGGGAGAGCAGCGAGGTCACGGCGACCTCCGATGCTGGAGCGGCTCGATCTGTCAGCGGAGCCGGAACTCGTGGGAGTTACGCGATTATGCCGCGACCGACCCCGAAAGGGGACAGCAGCGTCAGCTGAAGTCGGACGGTGTGAGGCAGCCGAACCCAGGCACCGCTCGGCAGGCTCCTCCTCTGCTGACAAACGGGACGGGATACAACCGAACAGTAAATGGCTGTGTGATCCGGGCGGCGGCGGCGGCTGCATTCGCAGCCACAGAAAGGAGTGGCGCCCGCATCACTGGACCGGTGGAATGAAGCTGGAGAAGGGTCTCAAGCTCAAGCAGCCGCGTCCCAAGAGGAAGAATCGCGAGCGGTTCCGACGTGGGCGGGACTTCTGGAAGGACAGGGAGCGGAGCACAGAGTTCGGAAAGGGGGTTTCGCTCGCCGGCCTCTCGCTCGAGTCGCGTGCCGGATACTCTGACATCACCAAGCTGTGGTGGCTGAGCACGGGCCGGTGCCGGAGAAACTTCCTCTCCGGCGGCGGAACCGACCCCGTGCATGCGAAGGGAATGGTCTACTCGACGAGCAGACGCTGTTGATCTTCCGAGCAGTCGGTGCCGCGTTGCTTCTTGTCGTGGCTCTTGGGTGCCGGGGGTCGGCCGAAGAACCCAAGCCTGGCGACGCGCTCTTCACAGGCACCGGATCCGGCCTCCGCATGCGAGATTTTCCGGTGGGAGCTGAGGAAGTGATCATGTCGGCCGGCGTGATCAACGAGAGCAATCAGTACGTGACCCTCCGGAGACTCGACCTCAACGAGGGGCCCGGACACGGCACGGTTGCCCGAGTCGCCGACGTCACGCTGGCGGTCGACAGAACGGGACCCGACATAGTCACACTCAGCACCTACGGAACTTATCCTCCCGTGGAGCGCGTGGGTCGGAAGTCCGGCAAGCCCCGGTGCTTGGTCCAGAAGGTCAAGCCACTCGAGGGCTACCGGCTCGCCCCGGGGGAAGAGGTGAAGTTCCTGATTCGGGTGCGCGCCGACGCCCCGCGCCGCATGAAGGTTGAGAGCGAGACCATCGTCTACGAGCGCGACGGCGAGACGTTCGAGCAGAAGGTTCCCTACGGAATCATCGTCCTCGCCGTCGACACCGATCGGAAGCTGTCCCTCTACCCCGAAGAGGCCGCCTGCGCCCACCTCGCGGAGGTCCTGCCGGGCTGGAAGTTCCCGCGCCGCTAGCGCCGTCGCGGGCCGGGCCGTGTCCGAATGAAATCCGAACCAATCTCCCGGTAAGTAGTGGAGTTTTTTTTTGTCGCTCAATGGCTCGCCTTGCATTATCGAAAAGCGGCCTCGAGCTGGAACAGTTGGCTCTTACTGCATCTCGTTGAAAACATAGGGGCTACTCTCCATCGCATCCCTGATGAGGGTGAGGTCGGCTGTTCATCTGCGTCGGGTCCGCTGGAGACGAGCCCACCACTGCCTGCGGAACGCCACATTCCGCTAAGAGTCAAAACTGAGCGTATCGGTGCGACGGAGGCATGGCAGGCTGGGCGACATGGATCAGAAAAAACGGCCAAACGAGACGCGGATTCGGCGGCCGGAGCTTGACGGTCGAATTGATGACCGAAGATTATCTTGTAGGGAGCCGGACCCTGCGGCTCCCGTACGCTGTGCTGGCGGGCCGGAACTGAGTTCCCTCCTCAATCGAGCTTTCTTCAACGCTGCGTTTACGCACCTGGGCAACCTCGACGAGTACGGCCCAGTAAGGGAACTCGAAACCCTTTTTCGGTACCGCTTCGTTCGTAAGGTTCACGTAAGACTTTTTCGAAACAGCAGATGGGGTGCAAGGTTCACGCCTTTCGGCCTAGAAGACGCACGCGCGCATTTGGTTGGCTCTCGCAACGTCGTTGATCGCAGATGCCGGCTCGTCTCCGGCATTGCCGGCGGGCTCGAATACTGCCGGGTCGCCAGTGCGGATCGCATCGGCGTAGTTGGGCCCGACCTGGATGAACTCATGCCAATCATTGAGCCACTCATCGAAGGTTGCGTTTTCACCGCGCCCTGCAAGCGCGCGGAGGCGGTCGACCATTCCCTCGTAGATCGGGATGGTCCGCTCGACGGTCCTTGCTCTCTCCTCGAAGGTCGGGGAGTCAGGGAGGGGCGGCAACTCACCGAGCTCGGCCTTCGCGTCCGCACAGATTGCGTTGGCCTGAGCTGCGAGTTCTGGGTTGAAGAACTCATCCTGCCCGTGAGTCAAGTAAGCCCACATTCCGAAGACCCAAAGAGCTCCCACCAGTACCCCCACCACGACCAGCGCGCGCTTGGATCGAGCCGTTCCGGGACCGGGCGCGACCTCATTGGCGTCCATTGCCTCCTTGAGGTCCGGTCTGACGTTTCTTAGGTAGAGGATCGCCGCTGGAAGTCCGATGAACCAGGCCCATATGCCAACCGCGAACGCAACGATCCAGTTCCTCTTCTTGCGGCCAATCGCGTTCCATGCTGAGTCAGGCGTACGAGAGACGTCGACTAGCCCCCAGATCGATGGCCCAACAACGAGAGCCGTGATCCCCGAGAGCACCACAACCAGCGCGGCGCCACTGAGAGCTTCGGATAACTCCATCCGCCACCTACTTCCTCATCGCTAAGGATGACAAACGGACTGCGATTCGTCGCCTGCCGGCCGTTGGGCCACCCTTTCGTGGGTCGCGCGAGCGCGCGAGCTCTTGGGCACATCCACCTAGGGTGGGCCGTTGTCGGGTGGCTCCTGGGCGCGTACTGGGATCATGCATTTCGCACAACCGCCGGCTGATGTTTTCGGGCCCACACCGCATTTCGTTGCAGGACGGGCTTACGATCGAGCTGCGTGCGATGTGCAAGGGTCGTGCCAGCAAACTGGCGGGTCGTGCAGCGGAGGTGACTTGATAGATGGCCGACTTTCGCGGAATCATCGTCCGGTACTCAAGGGTCCTGCTTTCGGTCTCCTTGCGAGGCGACCCGCGAGGCCGCGCTTCCGAGCGAACACCGTTGACGGGGAAATCATTCTGGAAACCAGTAGCCGTATTGGGGAGCTGCTGCCTCATCGTATAGGAAGGGACCGTCCACCTGAATTTCGTGCTCGGCCTCTGCCAGGACGGCAATCCCGCGCACTCCTTTCTGTGCAGAGCCTCCCTTGAGTTCGTAGAGCTGCGGCGCGCTCAGTGCGTAAACCACCCGACCCAGACCCGATATCACGATGGCGCCGGAGCACATGGCGCATGCTTCGCAGCTCGTGTACAAGGTCGAGGAGTTCGCCTCGACCGCGGAGAGGTTCGCGCCCGCCCACCGAGCAAGCTTCAGCTCAGGATGGGCGGTGATGTCGTTCTCGGTGATCTCGGTGTTGACGTCCTCGGCCAACATGTCGCCGTTTGCCCGGACAAGAAGTGAGCCGAATGGTTGGTTGCCGGCAGATCTTGCCTGCCGAGATAGTTCGATTGCTCTACGCAAATGCTGTTCGTCCCGTGGATCCATGTTCATCTCCTCGTTACCTACGCTGCTGCGGACGTAGCGACACCGTAATTCCAGGACGGTGAACAGCGCCTTGCAGCGCGCTCGGAAGACGGTAGACGAGCGCGTGCCGGAAACCGCGCAGCAGGTTGAGCTGGGGGCCCTCGGCACAGACGGCCGGCGCGACCTGGTCGATGCCTTCGTGAGCGCGTGGGAACGCGCCGATGTCGAGGCTCTGCTCGAGCTGCTCTCCGAGGACGCACAATTCACCATGCCACCACTGCCCGCCTGGTTCCGCGGC
>WHSV01000034.1:0-19071 GCA_009379915.1 Actinomycetota bacterium
TACGGCCAGTGCCTTGCCCGCTTGAGTCCGGAGGCCACTAGAATCGAGGGTTCGTGGCATCTCTGGCTCCCCTGCTCGACCTTCTTCCCGACGAGCGCGTGCGCGCACTTGTCGGCTCGGACGCGCCCGTAACCGTCCCCGATGCCGCCCGGCCCTACCTGCTTGCAGCGCTGGCACGGCACCTGAACAAACCGGTTCTGGCGATCACGGCCAGAGCCGAGGAGGCCGAAAGCGTGGCGCGGGACGTCCAGGCCTTCCTCGGACGGGACGGAGCCGACGTTTTCCCGGGCTGGGAGGTGCTCCCGGGAGAGCCGGTTTCGCCCTCGGTCGAGACCATGGGCCGGCGGCTACAGGTTCTGCACAAGCTCCGAGCGGGGCGGGCCTTCGTCGTGGTCGCCTCGGCGCAGGGGGCCACTCAACTGGTCGCTCCGATACGAGACGATCTCGAGCCCATCGCTTTGGCACCCGGCATGGAGGTGGCGCTCGAGGAAGTGACCCAAAGGCTCGTCGAGATGGGATACGAGCGGAACTACATCGTCGAACGACGGGGTGAGTTCGCGGTTCGTGGCGGAATCCTCGACGTCTTCTCGCCCGCGGCCGAACGCCCGATCCGCGCCGAGTTCTGGGGAGACGAGATCACGTCGCTCAGGCAATTCGCTCTCGCGTCGCAGCGTTCGCTCGAGGATCTGGACGGCTTCGAGATCGGTGCCGCGCGCGAGCTCGTTACGGACGAGGCAACGAAGAAGAGAGCGCGGGAACTGATGATGGGCCAGAGCTCGGCCGACCATCTCGTGCTGTCGCAACTCGCCGAGGGAGTCATCGAGCAGGGGGCCGAACGGCTCCTTCCGCGGCTGGTGGGCGACTTGAGGCCCCTGGGCTCTCTCTTTCCGGAGGGGTCGCCGGCGGTGATCCTCGAACCCAAGCGCGTAAGGGATCGCGCCGACGAGGTCATCGAACAGGTCGAGGAGTGGAGCCGAACGCAACGGATCGAGGACCGTCACTACGCGCCGCTGGACGAGACTCTCGAGCTCGTCGAATCGGTGGTGATGATGACGGCCTTTGCCGAGGCGTCTCGGACTCAAACGCTCGAAATAGACACCTGGACGCAGGCCGCCGGTCGCCCCGAGATGGTCGTCGAACGACTGACTGCGTTGATCAAGGATGGATACCGGGCCGTCGTCGCCGCATCGCTCCCCGACACGGCCGCGCGCCTGCACGACAACTTCAAGCAGGCCGGGCTCGAGTTCACCGCCAGCGACAAGGCGCCCGCCGCCGACTCGCGGCCGGGTGGGAGCGTCGTGGTCGCGGAGCTCAACCGCGGCTTCGTGCTGCCGTGGGCGCGCCTCGCGCTGGTGGCCGAGTCGGACCTGACGGGTCGCCGTTCGGGTGCCGCGCGCCGCCGCATTCAGGCGAAGCGCCGCCAGATATCGGGACCGCTAGAGCTGGCCGAGGGGGACCTCGTGGTTCACGAGGTGCACGGAATCGGGCGCTACGTGGGCATGGTCGACCGCGACCTCCTGGGTGTGCACCGCGAGTACCTGGTTCTCGAGTACTCGAAGGGCGACCGTCTCTACGTCCCGAGCGATCAGGTCGACCTCATCAGCAAGTACATCGGAGGCGAGGCCCCCAAGATCAACCGCCTGGGCTCGTCGGATTGGGGCAAGACCAAGTCGCGCGTGCGCCGCAAGGCACGTGAGATCGCCCAGGAACTCGTGGTTCTGTACGCGAAACGCCAGGCGGCGAAGGGCCATGCCTTCGGGCCCGACACGCCATGGCAGCGCGAGCTCGAGGACTCGTTTCCTTACGAGGAGACACCGGACCAACTGCGCGCCATCGACGAGGTCAAAGACGACATGGAGACCGAGACGCCGATGGACCGGCTCGTGTGCGGTGACGTCGGCTACGGCAAGACCGAGATCGCGGTGCGCGCGGCGTTCAAGGTAGTCGCCGGAGGAAAACAGGTTGCCGTCCTCGTACCGACGACGATCCTCGCCCAGCAGCACCATGCGACGATCGCGGAGCGATTCCGAAACTTTCCGATGCGCGTCGAGATGCTGTCGCGCTTTCTGTCGCCCGCCGAAGCACGCAAGGTGGTCGACGACCTCGCGGCGGGCAAGGTGGACGTCGTCGTGGGGACTCACAGGCTGTTGCAATCGGATATCAAGTTCGGTGATCTCGGGCTCGTGATCGTCGACGAGGAACAGCGATTCGGCGTCGAGCAGAAGGAGAAGCTCAAAGCTCTGCGGGCGAGCGTCGACGTCCTGACGCTCACCGCGACTCCCATTCCGCGAACGCTCGAGATGGCCATGTCGGGAATACGCGACATGTCGATAGTGGATACGCCTCCGGAGAACCGGCATCCGGTGATGACCTACGTGGGGGACTACGACGAAGAGGTCGCGGTGTCCGCCATCCGTCGAGAACTTCTGCGCGACGGCCAGGTCTTCTACGTCCACCATCGGGTGCAGACGATCAATCACGTCGCTCGTCGAATCTCGAGCTTGATCCCCGAAGCGCGCATCGGCGTTGCCCACGGTCAGATGAACGAGCACGACCTCGAGCGGGCGATGCTCGAGTTCGGCGACGCCAAGACAAACGTGCTCGTCTGCACGACGATCATCGAGTCGGGCCTCGACATTCCAACCGTGAACACGATGGTCGTCGAGCGCGCCGACCTGCTCGGTCTCTCGCAGATGTATCAGTTGCGCGGTCGCGTCGGGCGCGCGCACGAGCGCGCATACGCGTATCTGTTCTGGCCCCCCGAACGCGCTCTCACCGAGCAGGCTCACGAACGCCTCAAGACGATCTCCGAACACACGGGCTTGGGCTCGGGCTTTCGCATCGCTATGCGTGACCTCGAGATTCGCGGCGCCGGCAACCTCCTCGGTGGGGAGCAGCACGGTCACATCTCCGAGGTGGGCTTCGACCTCTACGTGAAGCTGGTTGCATCCGCGGTGGACGAGGCGAAGGGACTGCCCTGGCAGGAGGATCTCGAGGTTCGCATCGATCTTCCGCTCGAGGCCTACATCCCCAGGAAGTACATCGCCGACGAGAATCTTCGCCTCGAGGCGTACCGGCGTGTGGCGTCCGCGAAGGACTCGGAGGACATCGCCGAGGTGCGGGCCGAGTTCACGGACCGCTACGGAGGTCCTCTGCCTCAGCCGGTGGAGGCCCTCTTCGAGGTCGCGGCGCTCCGCCGCCTGATGATCAACCACGGCATCACGGAAGCGGCAACTGTAGCTAGGATGCTTCGAATCAAACCGATAGAGCTCGAGGACTCGCGTGTGGTGCGTCTTCAGAGACTCTTGCCCGGTGCGGAGTGGCGTCCGGAAGGCGCCACTCTGCTGATTCCCGAACGAGATCTTCCACAGACTGGAGTCGTCTCGTGGGTAACAAAACTGATAGATCAGCTAGCCTCGTGAGCATGAAAACCAAACTCCTCGCCTTACTCGGCGCGGCCGCGCTTGCCTTTGCGGCCTGTGCCGACGCCGAAATCACGGCGCCCGCCGCCGCCACCGTCGACGGGGAGAAGATCACCGTCGACGAGGTCGAGCGGGCGCTTGCGCAGTTCGAGGACACCGGACAGTTCGAGGCACTGACGGCTGAAGAGGAACCGGACAAGGTGCGTCGACAGTTCCAACAGGGCTACCTCTCCCAGATCGTCAGGCGCAAAATCATGCGCCCCCTGGCCGAGGAGCGCGGCCTCGAGGTCGGCCGGTCCGAGGTCGATGAGTCACTGGAGGCCATAAAGGCCGACTTTCCCAGCGATCAGGAGTTCGAAGCCGCGCTCGACCAACAAGGGCTGAGCCCGGGACAACTTCCCGAACTCGTACGCGATCAGCTCACCGAGGAGGCGCTGCGCGAGGACCTTCGGGCCGAGATAGAGCCGAGCGATGACGATCTCCAGAGCTTCTACGACGAGAACATCGACCGCTACAACCAGACCAAGGCGAGCCACATCCTGCTGGAGAAGCGCGGTCAGGCCGAGGGCGTCGCGTCCGAGCTCCAAGGCGCGAAGCCGAACCAGATCGACAAGCTGTTCGCACAGCAGGCGAGAAAACTGTCACAGGATCCCGGCTCGGGGAAGAAGGGCGGTGACCTCGGCTACTTCGGCGCGGGCCAGTTGGTGCCCGAGTTCGAGCAAGCGGCGGAAGAGCTCGAACTCGGAGAGGTCTCGGACCCGGTGAAGTCGGAGTTCGGCTTCCACATCATCCGTCTGACCGACCGGCGACTGCAGCCCTTCGAGGAGGTGCGCGAGCAGATCGCTCAGGAGCTAAGCGGGGCGGAAGCCGAGGATGCTTTTCAGGAGTTGATCGTGCAGGCCTATGAGGACGGGGACGTGCGTGTGAACTCTCGTTACGGGGAGTTGGATCCCGAGACCCAGCGGATCGCAGACGCCACGGCGGAGGACGTTCCGGGGGCCGAGGAACCCTCCGAGACACCACCGGCCGGGGAGGGCGGGGAACCGCCGGCCACGCCCCCCTCCGACCAGTAACGGCAACGGATGCCGCTGCTCGTCGTTCCACTGGCCGCCGAACACATCGGCGCGCTGACGTTGGACGAGTTCGACCGTCTCGTCTCGTGCAAGAGAGTGCTGTTCGAGGATCCCTCCCATCCCCTTCTCGCGCGGCTGAGGGATATCGGAGTGGAGGCCGGAGCCTTCGACGACGAACCCGACGCGAACAGGCATGGCTGGGGGCTGGTTGCCGATCCTCGTTCGACTCGCGTCATCGACCTCGCGCGCTCGGGGGCCGAGGTGACCTCGCAGGTCGCGACCCCGCCCGACTCGCTCACGGCGGCGCACGGCGCGCACGTTCTGCGTGAGTCCGCCGCGGCATTGAGCAACGCGGTGCTGGTCATGTCGCGACTGCGCGGCGAGGATGGCTGCCCCTGGGACCGGGAACAGACCCACGAGTCCCTCGAGGTGCACCTTCTGGAGGAGGCGCACGAGGTCATCGAGGCGATCGACACCGGTAAGACCGGGGCGGAGCTCGCGGAGGAACTGGGCGACCTGCTCCTACAGGTCTTGTTTCACGCCCGGCTCGCCGACCAGGACGGCCGCTTCGACATCTCGTCGGTGGCGGACGGTCTCGTTGCCAAGCTCGTGCGGCGCCACCCCCATGTCTTCGGCGATGCGGTGGTGGACGGCTCCGGCGAGGTCATCGCCAACTGGGAGCGCATCAAGCGAGAAGAGAGGCGACCCAGTTCTTGAGCGCGGGAGCTCCCGCAAGCACATAGAAAAGTGAAGATGCGGACTTCCGCTGTGACTCCTGTTATAAGTGTTGCTTAACGTTAAACAAGAGGTTCAGGGTCTGGAGCGTCATATTGAGCGAGATCATTCACGTCGCCGGGAGAGAGATCCTCGACTCCCGGGGCAATCCGACCGTCGAGGCCGAGATCCAGCTCGATTCGGGGGCGCGAGGCCGAGCGGCGGTGCCCTCCGGAGCGTCGACCGGCGCGGGCGAGGCCCTCGAGCTGCGCGACGGCGGCGAACGGTACTCGGGCAAGGGCGTGCGGAACGCGATCGACAACATCCGCAACGTCATCGCGCCGGTCGTCCTCGGCGCCGATGCCCTCGACCAGCGCGGACTCGATCAGGCGATGGTCGATCTCGACGGCACCGACGACAAGTCCAAGCTGGGTGCGAACGCAATGCTCGGGGTCTCTCTGGCGGCGGCTCACGCCGCGGCGGCCGAGCTCGAGATGCCGCTCTGGCGTTACGTCGGGGGGCCCGACGCGCACGTCCTTCCGGTGCCGATGTTGAACGTTCTCAACGGAGGCGCGCACGCGGACAACTCGGTCGATTTTCAGGAGTTCATGTTCGCGCCCATCGGCGCCCCGACCTTCGCAGACGCTCTCGAGTGGGGGGCGCGCTGCTACCACAGCCTCAAGAAGGTGCTCGACGACCGGGAGCTGGCAACCGGTGTTGGCGACGAGGGCGGTTTCGCCCCGAACCTCGGCTCCAACGTCGAGGCCGTTGAACTGCTTCTCGACGCGATTGGACGAGCGAACCTCGAGCCCGGCCGCGACGTAGCCCTCGCTCTGGATCCCGCGACGAGCGAGATCTACTCCAACGGCTCCTACTCGCTCGTGTCGGAGCAGCGGACGTTGTCCAGCGAGGAGATGGTGGAGTTCTGGAGCGAGTGGGTCGACGCCTACCCCATCGTCTCGATCGAGGACGGCTTGGCCGAGAATGATTGGGACGGCTGGAAAGCCCTCACCGTGGCCCTCGGAGACCGGGTGCAGCTCATGGGCGACGACCTCTTCGTGACCAACAGGGACGTCTTGCAGCGCGGCATCGATTCCGGGGTCGCAAACTCGATTCTGATCAAGCTCAACCAGATCGGAACGCTCAGCGAGACGCTCGAGTGCGTGCGAACGGCCCACCGGGCGGCCTACACGACCATGATCAGCCACCGCAGCGGCGAGACCGAAGATGCGACGGTCGCCGACGTCGCGGTGGCGACGAATGCTGGTCAGATCAAGGCCGGCGCGCCCGCAAGAGGAGAGCGCACCGCCAAATACAACCAGCTGCTCCGTATCGAGGAAGCGCTGGGGGACAGCGCCCGCTATCCAGGGGCGCGCTCCTTTCCGAGGTTCGGTTCGTGAGCGGTCACACGAAAAAGACCACCGCCGCCCGAAAGAAGAGACCGGCGGCCGGCCGAGCCGGGAAGCCGAGCGCGACCCGCAGGAAGCGGCCCGCGACTCGAAAGAGGCCGAGTCCAAGTCGCAGGAGACCGGCGCCCGCCGCCGGCGTGAGACAGCCGCGTCGGCTGGGAGTCCTGCCGCAGGTCATCGCGCTTGTGCTCGTGCTCGGCCTCGCGGGGGCCATGGCGATCCAGCCCACGCGCCAGCTCTTTGCCCAGCGCGATCGCATCTCCGAGATGTCCGGAGACCTCGGCTCCCTCAACGAGTCGAACAGGGAGTTGAACGACCGCGTCGACAGATTGAACGACCCGGACTATCTCGAGCAGATCGCACGGGACAGTGGTTTCGCGCGTCCGGGAGAAACCGTTTACAACGTCGTGCCTCCGTCCCGCAAGGAGATAAAAGAGCAAGAGAAACGCAAGGCATCTCAGAGCGAACCGCCTCCCGAGCCAGAGCGGAGCTTCATGGAGCGGTTCATGAACTTCGTGGGGCTCAGATAGAGCGGGCGCTCCACACCCGGCCTAAGCTCTATCTATGAACGTCGTTTGGAGCGAAGACGTGTCCGCTGCCGACCGGGCGCTGGTCGCGGAACAACTTGGTCGACCGTTGCGAGGCACCTGGCGCGTCGCGCGCCGGTGCCATCTCGGTGTCCCGATGGTCGTGGAGACCCACCCTCGCCTCGAGGACGGAACGCCGTTTCCAACGCTCTTCTGGCTCACGTGCCCTCTCTTGGTCAAGAGGGCCAGCCACCTCGAAGCCGAGGGATTCATGAGCGTTCTCACTCAGAGACTCACGACCGATAGCGCGTTCGCAGCGAGACAGCAGTCCGCCGTCGACCGCTACGTGAGTCGCCGAAACGAGCTCGCGCCGACCGAGGGCGCCCAGCCGGGCGGAGGTACGGACCGAGTCAAATGCCTGCACGCTCATCTCGCGCACGAGCTCGCGGACGCTCCGAATCCCGTGGGCGCGACGACACTCTCGAAGACGGGATGGCCCGACTGCAGGATCCCCTGCGTGGAGCACCTCTAATGCGCGTCGCCGCCATCGATGTCGGGACGAACTCCACCAGGCTCCTGGTCGCCGAGGGTTGGGCAGAGGACTTCCGTCCTCTCGACCGACGCATGATCATCACTCGTCTGGGTGAGGGGGTCGATCGTAACCGGGCGCTTGCCCACGACGCTCTCGAACGGACGCTTCTCACCGTGGCGGAATACGCGGCCACCTGCGGGGAGTACGGCGTCGAGCGAATGCGAGTCACCGGTACCTCGGCGGTGCGCGACGCGCGCAACCGCAACCAGTTCTTCGAGGGCATCGAGAAGCTCACCGGTCGGGCCCCCGAGATGCTGTCCGGAGAGGCGGAGGCGCGAACGACTTTTCTGGGAGCCCTGAGCGATCTCGAGGGTGGCTTACCGACCCTGGTCGTGGACATCGGTGGGGGCTCGACGGAACTCGTCTACGGAACCGATGAACCGGAGCGCCTTGTGTCTCTCGACATTGGCTGCGTTCGCCTTTTCGAGAAGCACCTCCATTCCGACCCACCTTCGCCACAGGAGTTGGAGACTCTGCGAGCCGAGGTTCGCGGTGCGCTCGGTGACGCGAGGCAGCAACTCGATGCGCCCCCGGCAGTGCGACTTCTGGGTGTTGCGGGAACGATCACACAACTCGCCCAGCTGAAGACCGGACTTCCCGTTTACGACCCGGACGTCACCCACCATATGGTGTTGTCTCACGGCGACGTCAGACGATTGGTTCGGCGTCTCGAATCGCTCACCCTCAGCCAACGGAGACGAATCAAGGGTCTCGAGCCTGGGCGCGCCGACGTCATATTGGCGGGCGGGGAACTCTTGCTCGCGGTGATGGAGACCTTCGACTGCGCCGAGGTGCTCGCTTCCGAGAAAGACATCCTCGACGGACTCGTCATCGAACTTCTGCAGTAGGAGCTGCGCGTAGGAACTCGGTCGCGGCGCAAACGGCGCGATCTCACGGCCTCAGTGTGTTCCTGAAGGAAGCGTTCTGGCGTTCGAGCCAACCCAACAGGTTCACGCATGCTGCGAATGGGCCTTGAGCCAACCAATTCGAAAGACCACGGCAAACAACGATCAACGTGCCGGCGAGCAGCCCGAGCGGCCCTCTCCGTCGTCCCGCGGCGCGATAGCCTTCGGTGGATGAGCGACTTCATCTGGAGGCCCACACCCGAATACATCGAGAATGCAAACGTCACGCGTCTGATGCGGCGGCATGGCATCGATGACTTCAACGATCTCGTCAGGCGATCCCAGGAGGACATCGAGTGGTTTTGGAGCGCTGCGGTCGAGGATCTAGGGATCGACTTCTTCAAACCCTACGACCAGCTCCTCGACGTCTCGGCCGGTCCCCAATGGCCGAGGTGGTTCACGGGGGGGACGGTGAATCTCACTTACAACTGCGTCGACCGCCACGGCGCATCCGAGCTTGCAGGTAACCGCGCCCTCGTCTGGGAGGGCGAGGACGGAGAGGTGCGCAGCCTGACCTACGCGGAGTTGACGAACCAGGTCAACAAGGTTGCAAACGGACTGCTGGCCGCCGGCATCGGCCTTGGAGACGCCGTCGGCGTATACATGCCCATGGTGCCCGAGGCCGTGATCGCTCTCTATGCAGTTGCGAAGATCGGGGCCATCTACATGCCGATCTTCTCGGGATTCGGTGCCCCCGCGGTTGCGACTCGGTTGAACGACGCGCAGGCGAAGGCCCTGATCACGGCGGACGGCTTCTACCGGCGAGGCTCGAAGGTGGACATGAAATCGGTCGCGGATCTGGCGGTCAAGGAGTCGCCCTCGGTCGAGCACGTCTTCGTGTGGCCGCGCTTCGGCGAAGTGACACTCGATCCGAAGGACCGCCTGTGGGGCGAGGCGTTCGGTGCGGCCTCGGCCGAGTTGGACGCTCCGCATCTCGACCCCGAGACCCCCTTCATGATCGCCTACACCTCCGGGACGACGGGGCGGCCCAAGGGCAGCGTTCACGTCCACGGCGGCTTCCTAGTGAAGATCGCGGAGGAGGTCGCTTACCAGCTCGACGTTCGGCCGGGACAGGTTCTCTACTGGGTGACCGACATGGGTTGGATCATGGGCCCGCTCGAGATGGTGGGTGGTCACGCGGCGGGGGCCGCGGTCTTCATGTACGAGGGGGCCCCGAACTACCCGGAGGTGGATCGGCTGTGGGCGATGGTCGAGAGCCACAGGATCAACGCGCTTGGAGTTTCGCCGACGCTGGTGCGCGCGCTGATGCCGGGCGGCGATGAGATGGTGGCTAGGCATGATCTCTCGAGTCTGCGTCTTCTCGCCTCGACGGGTGAGCCGTGGAACCCGGAGCCCTACCGCTGGTTTCACGAGATCGTCGGTGGGGGTCGCCTTCCCATCATGAATCTCTCGGGCGGAACGGAGGTGGGGGCCTGCTTCCTCGGACAATCGCCGGTCATCCCGACCAAGGTCTGCTCGCTGGGAACGCCGTCGCTGGGCATGGCCGTCGACGTCTACGGACCGGACGGCACCCCCGTGCGCGGGGAGGTGAGCGAGCTCGTGTGCACCAAGCCTTGGCCTTCCCAGACGCGGGGGTTTTGGAATGCTTCCGAGCGCTATCTCGAGACGTACTGGTCGCGTTTCGACGGCGTTTGGGTACACGGGGACTGGGCGTCCATCGACTCCGACGGTTACTGGTTCCTCCACGGTCGAAGCGACGACACACTGAACATCGCCGGGAAGCGGATCGGCCCGGCCGAGTTCGAATCCGCGGCGGTTGATCATCCCGCCGTCGTCGAATGCGCGGCCGTTGGTGTGCCGGACGAGATCAAGGGAACGGCGGTGTGGTGCTTCTGCATTCTTCGTCCGGAGGTCGAGGCGAGCGACGAACTTCGCGCGGAGGTAAAGGAGGTCATCGTGGGCGAGCTCGGAAAGGCGTTCAGTCCGTCGCAAATTCGTTTTGTGACCGAGCTTCCGAAGACGCGCTCGGCGAAGATACTGCGGCGCGCGATCAAGGCGAAGGTCGTCGGTGAGGACCCCGGTGATCTGAGCTCTCTCGAGAACCCCAGCGCACTCGAGGCGATCGAGAAGTCTCTGCCGTGACGATCTTCTATCTCGTGCGTCACGGGGTGACCTCGCACACCGGTCACCGGCTGAGTGGACGTATGCCCGACATTCATCTGAGTGATGCGGGGAGGTCCGAGGCCGAGGTCGCTGCGAGCAGCCTCGCGAAGGTGCGTCTGAAGTCGATCTACTCGAGTCCCATGGACCGGTGCATCGAGACGGCGAGAATCATTGCCGACAAGCACGGTCTTCCCGCCCGAACCCGGAGGGATCTCGCCGAGGTCGAGTACGGCAGCTGGACGAACAGATCGCTGAAGGCGGTAGCCCGCACCAAGCTCTGGTCGAGCGTCCAGAAATGGCCGGCGGGCACTCGCTTTCCCGAAGGTGAGTCGTTCGTCGAGATCCAAAGCAGGGGAGTGGCGGTCCTCGAAGACCTGCGCATCCGGCACCCCAAGGACCGCATCTGCGTCGTGAGCCACGGAGACGTCATCCGGCTGGTGATGGCCCATTACATGGGGATACACCTCGATCTCTTCCAGCGAATCCTGGTCACCCCATCATCGATTAGCGTCTTATCCGTAACCGACTCGGGCCCCCTGGTTCTTACGCTGAACGCTCCGCCCGGATCGCCTTTGGGAGGATGATGAGCGAGTTCACCGTCGAGATTTTCACCACCGATTACGTCGGATCTCCCGGTCGGCGGTCCTTTTACGTGCAGGCTCGCGATTCGTCGGGAACCCACTCGTACGAGATCGAGAAGCAGCAGATCCAGGCCCTCGTCGAGAAATTGCGTGAGGTGCTGGTGCTGGTGGACCAAGAGGACACGGTTCTGGCAACGGAGCCTGCGCGCGATCCGGCGCTGGTTCTCGAGTCACCCGTCGAGCCGGACTACCGGGTTGGCACCATCGGGCTCGCCTACGACGAGAGTTCGGACGTCATCGTCGTGGTCCTGCAGCCGGCCGATGCCGAGGAGCCGGAAGAAGTCGTCGTCGACTCCGATGCGGGAGACCGGTTGCTCGTACGGCGCGATCAGGTTCGAGCTTTCATCCTTCACGCGGCATCGATCCTGGCCGAGGGCCGGCCCACCTGCCAGCTCTGCGGGCTGCCGATCGATCCCGAGGGCCACCAGTGCCCGGCGAGCAACGGTCACCGCTCGAGCCCGGTCGGTTAGCGAACTCAGCGAGGGACACTGAGGCAATGGCTTCGTCGCACGAGATCCTCGAGGTGCTGGAACACGGGTCGTTCGAGACCGTGGGTCTGCTTCCCTACTCGTCGAACCACGCCTTTCTCGCCACGGCCTGTCTCGACGGGGTCGAAGTGAAGGCGGTGTACAAACCCCGCCGAGGAGAACGACCTCTGTGGGACTTTCCCCCAGGCACTCTTGCCGCGCGGGAGTTCGCCGCGTATCTCATCAGCGAGGAGGGCGAGTGGGGCGTCGTTCCACCCACCGTTCTTCGCACCGGCGCCCCGATGGGTGAGGGCTCCGTTCAGCAGTTCATCGACCACGACCCGAACCGGCACTATTTCGTGCTGGCCGAGGAACGGCCGGGCGATTTCCCGTCGCTCGCCGCCTTCGACATCGTCATCAACAACGCAGATCGGAAGGCCGGGCACGTTATCGAGGATGCGGCCGGCCGGCTCTGGGCCGTGGACCACGGGCTCAGCTTCAACCTCGAGGACAAGCTCCGAACCGTCATCTGGGAGTTTGCCGCGGACCCTCTGGGGGCCGAGCTGGTCGAGCAATTGGTAGCGCTCCGTGACAAATTGCTCGATCCCGGCGGTCTCGGCGGCGAGCTCGGAACCCTGCTCTCTCCCGAGGAGGCGGAGGCCACGCTGCACCGAACCGAGTCACTGATCGACGCGGGGCGTTTCCCTGTGCCGGATTCCGAGTACCGGCTGCCCTGGCCGCTGGTCTGAAAGCTCTGGAGAACCCAAGCAAGATCAAGGGCAAAATCGGCGTCTAAAGGAGCGAAGTTAGAGCGGGTCAGGTCCAATCCCTTTGGCGCCCGGTTTTCGCCTTTCTCCTACGTTCCTGATTTCCGCCCGAGGTTTGGAAATGCCTCGTTTGTGGGCAAAGCCCCCACACCACTGAGGTCGCAGGACGTCGTCCGGCCGGCAGGAGCTCGGGCGTCCAGATCGAAGTACAGGTGAGGAATGAGCCCATCACCGACTCCCTACCGGTCACAGGAGGATGCGATGACGTCGACGTTTCGAGGCCTGCGCACGAGCGCGCTGCTCGCGGCTGCGGTGCTGTTGTCCCTGGTACTTGCAACGATCCCCTCGGCGGATGCCGCCGCCGGGCCCCGCATCGACCCCAAGCTGACGAGTCAGCTCTCGAAGCTCTCGCCCAGCGACAAGCTCGGGGCGTTCGTTCACTTCGACGGTGGAAGTGCCGCCCAGCAGCGTTCTTTGGTTCGCAATCTCGGCCTCACCGTCGTCGCGGAGTTTCCGTCCGTCGATGCTCTCTACGCCGCGGGCCCGAGCCGGGCGATCAGGGGCCTGTTCGACGAGCCGTCCGTGACCTACGTCGAGGCGAACCGCAAGCTTCGGTTCTCCCAGGAGACCTCCCGAACCGCCACGCGTTCGCTCGTCGGCGCGGGAGGCGCCAACGGCACCTACCTCGACCCCGCGGGCAATCCCCTCGACGGATCCGGCGTCGGCGTGGCGATCGTCGACTCGGGCATCATCGGAAGTCATCCCGACTTTGCGGGACGGATCGCCAAGAACTACAAGATCGTGTGCTCGACTCCGGGCCTCATCAACACCCAGACCGAGACCTGCTTCGGCCCGACGCTGTTCCTCGAGGCGACCGACACGGACACCACCTCGGGCCACGGCACGCACGTCTCCGGCATCGCGTCGGGCGACGGCAGCTCGTCCGACGGGGCCTACGCGGGTGTCGCTCCCGGATCGACTCTCTTCGGGTACTCGACGGGAGAGGCGATCAGCGTCCTTTATGCCGCGGAGGCGTGGCAGCACATTCTCGAGAACAACGATTCCTTCGACGTTCCGGTGCGCGTCGTCAACAACTCGTTCGGCGACGCGGGTGGCTCGGCATACGACCCGGATTCCATTTTCGTGAAGCTGCCGAATGCGCTCGTGGACAGTGGCGTTGCTCTCGTCTTCGCTGCCGGCAACGACGGTGGCGATGGTTCGCAGGACATGCTCTCGTCAATGGCCAAGAACCCCAAGCCGGGAGTCATCACCGCGGCGAGCTACAACGACAACGAGAGCGGAACGCGGGACGGCGAGCTCAGCGGCTTCTCGAGCCGTGGCGCGCAGGGAGATCCGGTCAACTACCCGGACATCTCGGCTCCCGGTGACACCATCACCGCGGCCTGCTTCACCTTCCAGCCGGTGTGTGCCACCGGGCTGGACACGACGGGTGCGCCCTTCTACTCGACCATCTCGGGCACCTCGATGGCCTCGCCTCACGTGACGGGCGCGATCGCCCTGATTCTCCAGGCGCGACCCAACCTCACTCCGGCGCAGGTCGAGGACGTCATCCAGGACTCCGCTCACAAGTTCACGGCCGGAGGACCGTACGAGGCGGATCCGCAGAACTCGAGCGCCACGACGTCCTTCGACAAGGGGGCCGGACTCCTCGACACGGCCGCGACCCTGGACGCGTTGGGGGTCCCCAAGCAGTAGGGATCGGATCACGGAGACCGCCCGGCCATCCCCGGGCGGTTTTCCGGTTCTGACGGTTTTGTGGACACCGGCCCGCCCTGGGGAAGGCATTTAGTCCGAAATAATCACCGCACACCTTGACCTGGGAGGCGAAAGTGTGACCAACTACAGCTGTAATAGGTAATAATCGACAGCGGCTTGGGCCGTTCGGGTTCGAGCTGCCGGTGATTATGGCGATAGGGGGAAGCATGAAGTTGAAGAACAGAGCCCCATTGTGGCTCTGCTTGTTGTTGGTATTCGGTCTCATTGCCGCTTCTTGCGGTGGCGACGACGACGAGGGGACGGACACCGGCAGCGAGTCCGAGGGTCCGACCGGTGGTGAGTTCGCCGTATCGATCTGTGAGCCACAGTTCCTACAGCCCGGAAACACTCAGGAGACTTGTGGTGCCCAGGTGCTGCAGTCGCTGTTCACGCCCCTGGTCGAGTTCGACCCCGACACCGCCGAGCCTTACAACGTGGTGGCCGAGTCGATCGAGAGCGATGACCAGCAGAACTGGACCATCACGCTCAATGAGGGGTGGACCTTCCACGACGGCTCCGACCTGACTGCGCAGTCTTACGTGGACGCGTGGAACTGGGCGGCCTACGCACCAAACGGCGCTCTCAACAACTACTTCTTCGGAAACATTGAGGGGTACGCAGACCTCAACCCCGACAAGGGCAAGCCTAAGACCGAAGAGATGAGCGGGCTAACGGTCGTGGACGACCTGACCTTCGAGGTGGCCCTGACCGAGCCCTTCAGCGGCTTCCCGCTGACCGTCGGCTACACCGCGTTCTACCCGCTCCCCGAGTCGTTCTTCGATGACCCAGACGCCTACAACGAAGCTCCGATCGGCAATGGTCCCTACCAGATCGACGGCGAGTGGAACCACGACGAGGGCATCAACGTGGTGCGCTACGAGGACTATCCCGAGACTCCCGGCAATGCCGACGCGGTCGAGTTCCGCATCTACGCCGACGTCAACACCGCGTACACGGACCTGACGGCGGGCAACCTCGACATCATCGACGTTGTGCCGACCGAGGTGCTGGCGCAGGCGCCGCAGGAGCTGGGCGAGGGCTTCGTCCAGGCCCCATCGTCGTACTACGGTTACTTGGGCTTCCCGCTTTACGAGGAGCCGTGGGACCAGCTCGAGCTGCGTCAGGCGATCTCCATGGCGATCGACCGTGAGGCCATCACCACCGCGATCTATCAGGGCGCGTACACGCCTGCGAACTCGATCATCTCGCCGGTGGTCCCAGGGTTCCGCGAGGAAGCATGTGGCGAGATGTGCACCTACCAGCCCGAGGAGGCCAAGGAGCTGTGGGACGCCAACAACGGTCCCGACGAGATCTCCTTGTGGTTCAACAATGACGGTGGCCACGAGGAGTGGATGGAGGCCGTCTCCAACCAGCTCCGTGACGCGTTGGGCGTCGAGGCCAAGTTCGAGTCGCTTGCGTTCGAGGAGTTCCTGACGCTGCAGGACGATCACAAGATCACCGGCCCATACCGCGGAGCGTGGGTCATGGACTACCCGCACCCGCAGAACTACATCGCAAACATCTATGCGAGTACCGGTTCGTCACAGGAGTTCGGCTACGAGGAGCTGCCCGGATCCGAGACGGTGGACGACCTGATCCAGCAGGCCAACGCGGAGCCCGATCTCGATGCAGCCATCGAGCTCTACCAGGAGGCCGAGGACCAGATCCTGGCGGATCTGCCGTCGACTCCTTTGTGGTTCGGCCAGACCCAGTCTGGGTTCGATCCTGAGACCGTCGGCAATGTCATTTTCGACGTGTTTAGCTTCGTGCGTGTGGCCGAAGTCGAGGTTCTCAACCCGGACGCCTAAGCGAAGAGAGACGAACGAGTTGTAGCATGCAGAGAGAACGGTCGGTCTCGTGACCGGCCGTTCTCTCAGTCTCTAGGGGGAGATGATCGTGGGCCGGTACGTCATCAAACGACTATTGGAGACAATCCCAGTCTTCTTCGGAGCGACCTTCCTGGTTTTCCTTATGGTATTCGCCCTTCCGGGCGATCCGCTCAGACGCCTTACCGGAGATAAACCTCTTACACCGGCGGTTCAGCGCGCGCTGGAGGAGGAGTACAACCTCAACGACTCACTGCCGATCCAGTACGGCAAGTACGTAGCCGGTCTGGCTCGAGGTGATTTCGGGCAGACGTTCCGGGGGAGGCCCGTCGTCGACATCATGGTCGAAAAGTTCCCCATCACCGCCAGGCTGGCGCTGGTCGCCTTCATTTTCGAAGCGATCCTGGGACTGTTCGCCGGCCTGCTGGCCGGCCTGAGGAAGGGCTCCTTCATCGACAATCTGGTGTTGGTGTCAACGATCGTTGTGGTGTCCATACCGGTGTTCGTCTTGGGATTTTTAGCCCAGCTGATCGTCGGAGCCGAACTCGGCTGGTTCCCTGTTGCCGGCATCAGAGACGGGTTTCAGAGCTACCTGATGCCGGGGATGGTGCTGGGGTCTTTGTCCCTCTGCTACGTAGCCCGACTGTTGAGAGCCAGCCTGGGCGAGAACCTGCGCGCGGACTACGTTCGCACCGCCACCGCAAAGGGACTCACAAGGGCACGCGTCGTCGGGCGCCATACGCTCAGGAACTCGCTCATCCCGATCGTCACGTTTCTGGGCGTGGATCTCGGATTCCTGATGGGCGGAGCGATCGTGACCGAGACGATCTTCAACATTCCGGGAGTCGGCCGCGCGGTCTATGACGCGGTCCGTGCTCAGGATGGAGCGCTCGTGGTGGGCATCGTCACCGCCGGCGTCCTGATCTTCATGTTCTCAAATTTGATCGTCGACCTCTTGTACGGGCTGCTCGACCCGCGGATCCGCTATGACTGATCCCGGCAAGCGCGAGGAACTCAGCCTGGAGGAACGTCTGGCCGCCGAGGAGGCGGAGGAACCGACCCCGGACCAGTACGACGATCACGGTTTAGGCGCCGCCGCACCCGGCGGGGCTTCGGGCGCGCAGGTAGCAGGGGCCGTGGGAGAGGCTCCGGCGGCTCAGGCAAGCCTCTGGGGCGACGCATGGCGACAGCTTCGCAAGAGTCCGCTGTTCATCATTCCGATGATCTTTCTGTCCCTCTTCACCGTCATGGCTATCGCACCCGGCTTGTTCACCACTCAAAGCCCGAGGGCATGCAACCTGAGTAACAACATCGTCGACGGGCAACTGCTGATCCGAGGCCCCGGCTCGGGCCATCCCTTCGGCTACGACGTCCAGGGCTGCGACTACTACACCCGAGTGATCTACGGAACGCGTGTGTCCCTTTCGATCGGGCTCCTGACGGTGTTCTGCGCATCGCTGATAGCGGTGACCCTGGGATCGATCTCGGGCTTCTACGGCCGCTGGATCGATGGTCTCGTAACGCGTTTCGCCGACATCATCTTCGCCTTACCCCTGGTTCTTGGCGGGATCATCTTGCTCAATTCGCTCGGTGATCGAACGGTGGTGAACGTGAGCCTGGCTCTGGTGGTCCTCATCTGGCCCACGACGATGCGATTGATGAGATCGTCGGTGCTGAGCATCAAGGAAATGGATTACGTCCAAGCGGCCCGCGCCATGGGAGCGAGCGACTTCCGGATAATGCGCAAGCACATCCTGCCCAACGGCCTCGCGCCGGTCATCGTTTACGCGACCATCACGGTAGGTATCACCATAGCGACCGAAGCGACCCTGTCGTTCCTCGGCGTCGGCCTGGAGTTGCCCGCCATCTCCTGGGGCCTCATGATCAGCGGTGCCCAGTTCCGAATTCTCGAGTATCCACATCTGCTCTTCTTCCCGGCGGCCTTCTTGGTCGTGATGGTGTTCAGCTTCATTCTTCTGGGCGATGCGCTCAGGGACGCACTTGATCCGAGGGCGCGCTGAGGTGGCCGAACTGGAGACGACAGTTGGCTGGACGGGGGAGCATTACGAAGGCCCCCTCCTTCAAGTCGAGGACCTGGCCGTCGAGTTCCGCACGCCGTACGGAATCGTCAACGCCGTCAACGGGATCAGTTACACGCTCGATGCGAAGGAGACACTCGCGATTCTCGGCGAGTCGGGATCGGGGAAGAGTGTCAGCGCTCAGGCCATCATGGGTCTGATTGACACGCCTCCTGGATTCATAACCAGTGGAACCATTCGCTACCGGGGCGTGGACCTGCTCAAGATGCCAGAGAGCCAACGGCGTAAGTCGCGCGGCGACAAGATCGCCATGATCTTCCAGGACGCCCTCACTGCCCTGAACCCCGTCTACAGCGTCGGGTGGCAGATCGGGGAGATGTATCGCGTCCACCGCGGGGTGTCGAAGGACGACGCTAAGAAGAAGACCATCGAGCTCATGGATCGCGTCAAGATCCCGTCCGCAAGGGAACGGCTCGGCGACTATCCCCACCAGTTCTCCGGCGGGATGCGCCAGCGAGTGATGATTGCGATGGCTTTGGCGCTCGATCCCGACATACTCATCGCGGACGAGCCCACGACCGCGCTCGACGTCACGGTTCAGGCACAGATCATGGACCTGCTCTCCGAGCTTCAGAGCCAGACCGGGATGGGCTTGATCCTGATCACGCACGATCTCGGGGTCGTCGCCGACGTGTCGGATCGCTTGGCGGTGATGTACGCGGGCAAGATCGTCGAAACGGGAAGCGTGTACGACATCTACGGGGGACCTTCGCATCCCTACACCGAGGG
>WHSV01000034.1:19598-33578 GCA_009379915.1 Actinomycetota bacterium
CGCAACATCCAGATCGTGTTTCAGGACCCTTACGCGTCTCTCAACCCGAGGATGACGGTTGGAAACATCATCGGGGAGCCGTGGGAGATCCATCCCAGCGTCGTCCCCAAGGGCCAGCGAGCCAGGCGCGTGCAGGAGCTGCTCGAGATCGTGGGATTGGATCCCGGCCACCAGAACCGCTATCCACACCAGTTCTCGGGAGGACAGCGGCAACGAATCGGTGTTGCGCGCGCTCTTGCTCTCAATCCCGAGATCATCATTCTCGACGAGCCGGTGTCCGCTCTTGACGTGTCGGTCCAAGCGCAGGTCGTGAACCTCATGGAAGGTCTCCAGGACGAGTTCGGCCTGTCCTTTTTATTCATCGCCCACGACCTGTCCGTCGTTCGGCACTTATCTGATCGTGTCGCGGTGATGTACCTGGGGAAGATCGTCGAGATCGGGACTCCAGAACAGGTGTACGAGCGCCCGACGCATCCCTATACGCAGGCGCTTCTCTCGGCCGTTCCCGTGCCCGATCCAACCGTGCGGGGGAAGCGCGAGCGGATCGTGCTCGAGGGAGACGTTCCCAGTCCCGCCAACCCGCCTTCAGGCTGCAGGTTCAGGACCCGCTGCTGGAAGGCCGAGGACAAGTGCGCCCAAGAGGAGCCGGCCCTCGAGCCTCGTGGCCACGACCATCCCAGCGCTTGCCACTTCGCCGAGGTGCGGGACGTCGTCCCCACGACGACGGATTTCGGCTAGCGACGAGCACGGTGCCCGGGGTGGGATTCGAACCCACACGGCCTTGCGGCCAGACCCTTTTAAGGGGTCCATGTCTCTCCAAGTTCCATCACCCGGGCAGGGCGTCAGCATAGGGGGCGAGGGACATACGGCCGGCCCGGAGTCCCAGATCAACGACGTCCCGCCCATGATGTTGGATTGGGGCGGGGCACCAAGGAGGAGCTCGTTCAGGCCAGTGCGGGAACGAGCTCCGACCCGATGAGCCCGACCATGTCCAGATCCCGATGATCGAGGTGCTGGAGCATCACGCGCCCGGCCCCCGCCTCCGAGTACCGATGCAGCCTTTCGATGACCTGCTCGGTCGTTGAGACGAGATGCCGCTCGGATGCCTCCGCGATGTAGTCGTCCACGGCAGTGTTGTTGTTGGTGCGCGTGAGGACGTCCTGCACTCGTCGACGTAGCTCGGCGTCGTCGCGGCCCACGATGCACGTGGTCATCAACGAGAAGGTGTACTCGTCGGGCAGCCGGCCGGCCGCCCCCAGTGCTTGGTCCAACCCCGAACGTCTGGCGCGGGCCTCCTCTACGGATGGGAAGAGCGTGTTGTACTCGTCGGCCCAGCGCGCAGCGAGTGCAAGGCTCTTCGAACCGCCTGATCCGCCGATGATGAGCGGAGGATGCGGTCGCTGCACGGGCCTCGGAAGTGCGTGCAATCCTTCGAGCGAGTAATAGGCACCGTCGAACGTGAACTCGGCCTCACTCCATTCACCCCGAACGATCTCGAGCTGCTCCGCAAGTATCTTCATCCGCTCGCCGGTGGGTGGAAAGTCGAACCCGTAGGCCGAGTGCTCCCTCTCGAACCAACCCGCGCCCATTCCGAGCTCCACGCGACCGTCCGAGATGTGGTCCGCGGTCACGACCATCTTCGCCAACAACGATGGATGCCTGAAGGTCGCCGGAGAGACCATCGTGCCCAGCCTGATGCGGTCGGTGACGGTGGCCAGACCGCATAGCACTGCCCATGCGTCCAGGGATCCTAGTGTCGCCTCGTCAATTGTCGAGACGTAGTGATCGGAACGGAACAGACCCTCGAGTCCCGCTTCCTCACACGTACGAGCGAGATCAACCCACTCGTCCCAGCTCACACCCTCTTGACCTTCGACCATCAAACAGATGCGCATTGAGCTCCTTCCTAAAGGCTCAAAGGGTACAGTCGGCGCGTGGCAACCTACCCGGCGCATCGAGAGGCGGATGTCGCGCTTCGGGACGGGTCGACCGTACGCGTGCGGCCGGTTCGCGAGAGCGACTGGAACGCGATGCTGGCTTTCTTCCAGCGCCTCATGCCGGAGTCGCAGTATTTTCGATTCTTCTCCGGCACGAGTAACTTCGAACCGGCCGCGGACTGGGCCACCAAGGTCGACTATGCCAATCGCTTCGGTCTCGTCGCGACGACCGGTCCCGACGAGCGTATCGTCGCCCACGCAGCCTGGCAGCGAAGCGACGAGGATCGGACGCGCGCCGAGGTCGCGTTCGTGAACGCGGACGACTTCCAGGGAAGAGGCCTCGGTACGATTCTCCTCGCTCATCTGGCCGAGACGGCCGAGGATCTGGGAGTCCAGTTCTTCGAGGCCGAGGTCCTCCCCGAGAACCACAGGATGATCGAAGTCTTCAGGCAGTCGGGCTTTCAGGTCAACATGCAACTCGAGCCGGGGGTCATCAAGGTCGAGTTTCCGACGTCGTTCTCGCCCGCCGCCCTAGGGCGCTTCGAGCGACGCGAGCAAACCGCTGCCACGGCCGCAATGCGCAGCTTCTTCAATCCACGCTCGGTGGCGGTGATCGGAGCGAGCCGAACTCCGGGCAGCATCGGATCCGCGATCCTCCGCAATCTCATCGTCGAGGGGTTCAACGGTCCCGTCTACCCCATCAATCCCAAGGCGGACGTGGTCCACAGCGTGGCCGCCTACCCGAGCGTGCTCGATGTTCCCGGACCCGTCGATCTCGCCGTCATCGTCGTCCCCGCCCGTCTCGTCATCGACGTCGCACGCGACTGCGGGGAGAAGGGCGTCCGGGCCTTGGTGATCATCTCGGCGGGCTTTTCCGAGACCGGCGAGGAGGGCGTCGCGCGCCAGCGCCGGTTGATGGGCGTGTGCCGGGCAACGGGAATGAGGGTCATCGGGCCGAACTGTATGGGCATCATGAACACGGACCCCGACGTCAAGCTCGACGCAAGTTTCGCTCCGCTGTTCCCGCCGCGCGGACGGGTTGGGTTCTCCTCGCAGAGCGGTGCTCTCGGTCTTGCCGTCATCGACTACGCGCATCAGCTCGGCCTTGGAATGTCGACCTTCGTCAGCGTGGGCAACAAGGCGGATATCTCGGGAAACGATCTCATGAACTACTGGGAGACGGACCCGGATACGGATCTCATCCTGCTCTACCTCGAGAGCTTCGGTAACCCTCGAAAATTCTCGCGTATCTGCCGGCGCGTTGGTAAGAAGAAGCCGATCATCGCCGTGAAGAGCGGACGCTCGTCGGCAGGAGCGCGCGCCACGTCATCGCATACAGGTGCGCTGATCGCAGCCTCGGACGTCACTGTGGATGCCCTCTTCACCCAGGCGGGAGTGATACGAACCGATACGCTGAACGAGTTGTTCGATGTCGCGACGTTGCTCGCCAACCAACCGCCACCGGAGGGTCGGCGGGTTGCGATCGTCACGAACGCGGGTGGACCGGGAATCCTCTGCGCCGACGCGTGTGAAGCGAGCGGGCTCGTCGTAGGCCCCCTCCCCGAGGACGTCACTTCCAGACTCGAAGAGTTCCTGCCGGCGGAGGCCTCGACGTCGAATCCGGTCGACATGATCGCGAGCGCCTCTGCGGACGACTACAAGCGGGCGATACAAGTCGTCGCGGCGAGCGAGGAGATCGACGCAGTCATCGTCATATTCATCCCACCTCTCGTCACGCGGCCAGAGGACGTCGCCGATGCAATCAGTGAGGCCACCGCTCATCTCCCGCGCGAGATTCCGTTGTTGACGGTGTTCATGTCTTCGCGCGGTGTTCCCGAGGAGCTCTCGAGCTACGGCGTTCGCATTCCCAGCTATGCGTTCCCCGAGGACGCAGCTCGCGCGCTTGCTCGCTCCACCGACTACGGGGTGTGGCGTAACAAGCCCGACGGAACGATCCCGACATTTGTGGACACCAGGCGCGACGAAGCCGCCGGCGCGATTGCGGAGGCGTTGGGCGACGAGCCGGAGTGGCTCACCCCCGAACAGACCTCCCGTCTCTTCGCGTGCTACGGCCTGCCACTCGTCGAGCAACGGCTTGCCGGGACCCCGGACGAGGCGGCCAAGGCCGCGTCGGATTTCGATGGTCCAGTCGTGCTGAAGGCCGTGGCCCCCGCGCTCGTGCACAAGACGGAGGTGGGGGGAGTTCGGCTCGGCCTTCAAGGCGATGAAGATGTTCGGGCCGCCGCCCGCGAGGTGCGGGCATCGGGTCGGGCCTCCGGTCACGAGGTCGAGCAGTTCTTGATCCAACCGATGGTTCCCGAGGGCGTCGAGATGATCGTGGGTGTCGCGCTCGATCCCAGCTTCGGTCCCGTCATAGCGTGCGGTGCCGGTGGCACTGCGGTCGAGCTTTTGAAGGACATAAGCGTGCGCATCACTCCTCTGACCTACGAGGACGCCCGTGAGATGATCCGCGGTCTCGCCACCTATCCGCTCCTCGAGGGCTACAGGGGCTCCGAGCCGGTCGATGTTCCGAGCCTGGAGGAGCTCCTGCTGAGGGTCTCGACGATGGTCGAGGCGCACCCCGAGATACTCGAGATGGACTGCAACCCCGTGACAGTGACTCATCGAGGGGCGTCCATCGTGGATGCACGGGTGAGAGTCGCACGGGTCGAGCCTGCATTGCCCGTTTCGGCTCGCCGGCGTATCTGAAGCTCGCCTTCCTCAAGAACCGTCGTGGCCAAGACGACTCTTACCTAATGAGCATCGCCCGTATTCCCGGCACGCCGGTCCACACGGTGGCCAAAATCCTGGATGGACTCGCCGACGACTGCGTCGTCGTTCACAACCAGGCCATCGGCCGCAGAGGTGCCCGGGTCGACCACATCGTCGTGGGTCCGTTCGGCGTGCTCTGCCTGACGGCGCGCCACCAGCGCGGACGGGTGATCGTCACGGACAAGGACTGCATCGCCGACGGCGATCGTCTCGATGTCGTCTCCAAGGCTCGAAGACGAGCCGCGGCCGTGGGAGCACGCCTCAAGGCCGTGTCGGGGCTCGACTGCGCGCCCCATCCCGTAGTGGTCATGATCGGCGCCCAACTCACTCTCCAGGCACGGCCCGAGGGTGTAACGATCCTGACCGACGATGCGCTGCTCCTCTGGCTGAGATCGCTCCCACAAGCCCTCGATGAGGTGCAGCAGCGGGCATTTTCCAACGCGGTGGCCGACACCCGGACCTGGACCAGCAAATCATCGACGCGCCGGCCGAGCCTCTTCGGCGGTCGTTCGACGCCGGCCGCGCCCCCGCCCGAGCCCGAGCCGCGGCGAGCGGCCGTACAGGATTGGGCGCTGTTCGAGGCCTGGGTGAGAACCGGCGAGCACCGCTTCTACGTTCACGACCCCGACGGCCGGTGCCTTGCCTTCTACGACGTCGGGGCCTCCGAGCTCGTGCTCGTGAACGAAACGGTCGGGGGCTTCGCGGAGGCGATGCTCGGCCCTCACATGGATGCCGACCACGGTCTTCGGATCGACTCGACGATCTCGAGGCGAACCCGCCACTAGCCGCCCGGGTTTCTTTGTGCCTCAGTGCCCGTTTCCCGGGAGCTCCCGCACTCAGATTTTCTGTGTGCCGTAGCTCCCGTTATCCGGGAGCTCCCGCGCTCAGATTCCGGGTTCGGTTAGATCTTGCAGGTCGAGAGACCCCGCTTCTCGAGGTACTGCTGGTGGTAGTCCTCGGCCTCCCAGAAGGGCTCGGCCGGCACGATCTGCGTCGCTATCGGACGAGGCAACCGCTCCTGAACCGCGTCGCGCGCGGCGAGCGCCGACTTCTCCTGCTCGGCCGAGTGGAAGAACACGACGGTGCGATACTGCGTTCCGACGTCCGGGCCCTGGCGGTTGACCTGTGTGGGGTCGTGGTTGGCCCAGAAGACGTCCAGCAACTCCTCGTAGGACACCCTCGTCGGATCGAAGGTTACCTCGACCACCTCGGCGTGGTTGGTGTTGCCCGCGCACACCTCGCGGTAGGTCGGTTCGGTCGTGTGCCCGCCCGCGTAACCCACCCGGGTGGACTTGACTCCCTGGATCTGGCGGTAGGCGGCTTCGACGCCCCAGAAACAACCGGCCCCGAAAGTCGCAGTCTCGTAGTTGGTCTGCTCCATGAGCGACTCCTTGTAGTGAAGCTTCGTGGAAGTGCCGTGTGCGGGCCTCCGACAGCTTACGGAATTCCCGTCGCTAAGAGGCGCTCGCACGATGTTCAACGACGGCGCCGGGCCCCCTGTTCCAGCCCCGGCGGTCAGCGACGATGGCCGAGCGTCCGGGCCACGCGCCGGGGCAGCGGGTGCTCGAACACTTCCTCGAGCGGGAACGGGAGCGGCACCGACCAGTTGGGTCTCTCGTCCGTGGTGCCCGGCTGATTGGGGCGTTCCTCGACTCCGAGGGCGTCCTCGAGCGTCGGCACCAGAAGGCGGCTCGGCGCCCGTGACAGCAGCTCATGGGTGCGAACGACGACCTCCTCGACCGGGGCGTCGTCGGCGAGTCCCAGTAGGTCGCGCAGGCGATCTCTCGTGGCGGTCGTGGCTTCGACGTTGGGCTGCAGGTCGAGGATCTGCTGCATCCGGAGGTCCGATCCGGTCCACAACCCGGCGATCGTGGGGAGATCGTGGTTCGTCACGGCGGCCATGGTCGACTCCGGGTAGGCCTCGGGGTCGCTCTCGAACCACAGGACCCGGTATCCCATGATGTTGCGGCGCTGCATCTCCTCGCGCACGAACGGCTCGACGGTGCCGAGGTCCTCCCCCACGACATAAGCGTTCGCCCTGTGGCTCTCGAGGGCGAGGATGTTGAGCAGATCCTCGTAGGGATAGCGAACGTAGGTGCCCTCCGCCGCCGGGAGCCCGTTGGGGATCCAAAAGAGCCGGAACAGGCCCATTACGTGGTCGAAGCGCAGGCCCGCGCCGGCCATGCCCGACCGGATGGTCTCGATGAACGCGCGGTAACCGGACGCACGGAGCTTCCACGGGTCGAAGGGGGGCAGACTCCAGTCCTGGCCGAGCGAGTTGAACTCGTCCGGGGGTGCTCCGACGCTCACGCCGGCGGCCAGGACGTCCTGCCAGATCCACGCATCGGCACCCTCGGGATCGACCCCGATGGCGAGGTCGTGAACGATGTCGATCGCGTCCATGGCCTCCTCGAGCTGACCCTCGAGCAGCCATTGCACCCATGCGTGGAAGCGGATTCGCTCTGCGTTGTCTCTCTGCCACCGGGCGACCGCCGAGGAATCCGGCCGCTCGTAGCCGTTCGGCCAGCGTGTCGCCCCGCCCCCGTAGTGCTCGGCCAGGGAGACGAAGGTCGCATAACTGCGAAGCAGCTCCCCACCGGATCTCAGGTAACGCTCGAAGTCCTCGGAATGCGGCGCACGTTCATAGATGCGTGCGAGCGCGTCCATCTTCAGGCGGTAGGCGGTATCGCGGTCGATGAGTTCGCGGTGGTTGAGGGCCCTGCCCTGAGCGACGAGCTCGGTCAGGTCGACCCCTGTCTCGGAAGCTCCCGGAAGGTCCTCGATGCTCAGATAGAGGGGGTTGCGGAAGCGCCTGCTCGAAGGCGTGTAAGGGCTCGTCTGTTGTTCCTCGGTCGGGAGCGCAGCGTGGAGAGGGTTGACCAGCAACATGCCGGCGCCCTCTGAGCGCGCCCACTCACCGAGGCGACGAAGATCGGAGAAGTCACCGATGCCCCAACTCCGGCGCGAGCGCGCGGCGTAGAGTTGCGTCCCCCAACCCCACGTTCTGAGTTCCTCCGGCAGGAAGCATGCGCCGGGACCGACGATCAGGGAACGCTCGCGACCGTCGGGGTGAACGAGCGTGTGGTATCCGAGCGGCGTCTCGGGCGGCATCACGCCGTGAACCTGAATCTCTCCGCCGGCCTCGAGACAAATCGTGACGCCGTCGCCCAATCGAACCGGTTGGTCGCGCCTTACGACCCACGCGGCCGGCTCCGGCGGATGCTCACCGGTCGCATCCATGGCGTCGAGCAACGCCTCCGTCACCTCCGGGGAGGTCGCGCGCCATTGCCCGCGGTAGTCGTGATACCCGGCATCGATGCCCCAGGCGCGCGGGTCCGGACTCACCGCTCGAACCTACAGTCAACGTAAGTCCGTGCGACCCACCAACGCTCTGCACGAGTTGCGTGTGTGGCGCGCGTCGTGGGTGGGCAAGCACGCATCATGGAAATCAGAGATTTTGGAAACA
This sequence comes from Actinomycetota bacterium, assembly GCA_009379915.1. Taxonomy (GTDB): domain Bacteria; phylum Actinomycetota; class CADDZG01; order CADDZG01; family WHSQ01; genus WHSV01. The sequence continues at coordinate 27,774 of WHSV01000034.1, forward strand.
CCGGATTGAAGGTACCCGTCATCGGGCTCGGTACCTCGCGCACTTTCGATGTGGACGATGGCCGCCAGGGCATGGTCGACGAGGTCGTTGCGATTCACGTCGAGGCCGGCACGCGCCTCGTCGACACCTCGCCCATGTACGGGAGGTCGGAGCGCACGCTGGCTCGGGCAATCGAGTCCCGGCGGGCCGGGACGATCCTGGCCACGAAGATCTGGACCGATTCGGTCGATGAGGGCCGGGCCCAGTTCGATGCGCAGCTGCGGTTCTACGGGGGCCGGATCGAAATCGAGCAGGTGCACAACCTCGTCGCCACCGAAGGACACCTCGAATGGATGGAGAACGAGAAGGACGCGGGGCGAATCGGAGTCATCGGCGCGACCCACTACCGGGCGGCAGCCTTCGGCGAGCTCGAAAGGGTCATGCGCTCGGGGCGCATCGACTGCATCCAGGTTCCGTACAACCCGGCCGAGCGCGACGTCGAGGACCGCATCCTTCCGTTGTCGGAGGAACTCGGTCTGGGCGTCATCGCGATGAGACCCTTCGGGAACGGCTCGTTGATGAAGAACCCTCCCGGCACCGAGGAGCTTCAGGCGCTCGGTCTGTCGAGCTGGAGTGAGGCGCTGCTCAAATGGTGCCTGTCGGACCGGCGTATACACGTCGCGATCCCCGCGACCTCCAAGCCCGCCAACGCACGAGCTAACGCGGCCGCGGGCGACGGAGGGTGGCTCGACGACGAGGCGCGCAAGAGAGTCGCGGAGCTCGCCGGCTACTAATCGATTGGCAAACGACCTCAGCGGTCGACGGTGATCTCGGCCCCCAGCTCGCGCACGACCTCGATCAACAGATCGACGTCCGACTCGGACGTTCGGTAATTGACGATTGCGGGTCGAAAGGCGACCTTGCCCTCGAACCTCGTGGTTCCGAAATAGACGCGCCCGTCTGCGAGGATCGCGTCGCCGAGTCGCAGGTTGATGTCGTCCAATTCGCTCTCCGGCACACCGGCCGGACGGAAGCGGAAGCAGACGATGTTCAAGGTGACGTCGGCCAGAAGCTCGAGGTCGTCGGCCCTCTCGACCTGTTGCGCGACGCGCCGGGTCAACGCGAGATGCCGCTCGACCATTTCGCGATACCCCTCTCGACCGTAGGCACGAAGTGTTGCCCAAACCGCGAGCGCGCGGGCCTTGCGAGAGCTCTCGGGGCCGAGCATTGCGAAGTTGGGCTGCTCGTCGCCGCCACCGACGTAATAGGAGGCCGTCGCTCCGAAGACACCGCCGAGCAGCGACCGATCGCGCACGAAGGCGAACCCGCAGTCGTGCGGGACGTTGAGCCACTTGTGCCCGTCGGAGATGACCGAGTGGGCGTTCTCGATACCCTCCGTAAGAGCTCGTGTCTCCGGTGCGATGCGAGAGAAGAGGCCGAACGCACCGTCGACGTGTATCCATGCGTTGTGACGGTTGCCGATATCTACCATCTGCGCGATGGGGTCGAAGTCACCGGCATTGACCTCACCCGCGTTTGCAATCACGATCGAAGGGGCTCCGCCGAGTCGCTCGAGAGCGGCCTCGAAGGCCTCGATGTCCAAACGACCGCGCTCGTCGCGCTCGAAGAGCCGCACCTGGCTTCGCCCGACGCCCAGCATCCCGAGGGCCTTGGTGGCCGACGCGTGGATGTATCCGCTGGAGAACACCGGCATGGGCTCGAGCGAAGCGATTCCATCGTCGTCCACGTCGACTCCGTGCTGGAGGCCCCACCACCTGCGCCCACACGCCAGACCGACGAAGTTCGCCATGGTCGCACCCGTGACGAGGACGCCGCCCCAGGCCTCGGGGAGCTCGAAGAGCTCCTTCAACCAATCGACCGCGATGAGCTCGAGCTCGGCGCCGAAGGGAGACGCGGCCCACATTCCGACGTTCTGGTCCAGGGTCGCCGTGAGCCACTCCGCACCGAGTCCCGCCGGAGTTGCTCCACCGACGACGAAGTGGAAGAAGCGGGGACCGGCGGACCTGATGGCTCCGGCGTGTCCCGCGGCGGCGAGCTCGGCCAAAGCGGTCGGCGCACCATCACCCTTGCTGGGAAGAGGGCCGCGGAGTGACTTGGCGGCCGTTTCGGCCTCGGGCGTTCGCACATGCGAGTTACCCAGTGCCGCAAGGTAGCGCTCGGCCTCCGAGCGCGCGAGGTCCATTACGTCGTTCAGGTTGGCGAGATCGTCGCGTGGATGTGTCATCTCCCCACTATGACCCAGGGCGCCGCGCTCGGGCCAACCCCCGAAAACGGCCATCGAGGAGAAAACCGGCAAATCAACCGGCCGTCTCGCGTTGGTCTTGCTCGCCATCGGGAGTGCATAGTTGAGCGAGGGAGCGATCGTCTCGACGATCGCGGGCATTAATGAGGGAAGCGGAGATGGAAGCAGAAATGGAGATCAACGGGGACCGGCTGTGGAACCTGCTCGTCGAGGTGAACGAGTTCGGCGCTCTCGAATCGGGCGGAGTCGAGAGGCTCGCATGGACCGAGGCCGAGATCGCAGCGCGCGGCTGGCTGGTTGAGCGGTGCAAGGCCGAGGGTCTCGAGGTCGATTTCGACGAGGCCGGCAACGTTTGGGCTTTCGCCGGCCGGCGTCCCGCCGTGATGCTGGGCTCGCATCTGGACACGGTTCCCAACGGGGGGCGGTTCGACGGAGCGCTCGGCATCGTCTCGGCGCTCGAGACGTTGCTCTCTGCCCGCGAGACAGAGGCGCCGGGATGGGATCGCCTGGGGCTGCTGTGCTTCACCGACGAAGAGGGGGTGCGCTTCGGCCTCGGCATGACCGGGAGCCGGGCCCTGGCCGGTGACGTCGAGCCCGGCGAGGTGCGCGGCGCGACGACCTCCGACGGCGTCAGGTTGTCCGACGAGCTGAAGGCCGCGGGCTTCGACGCAGGAAGCATCGGCCGGGTGGCGTCTCGCAGAAAGGACGTGAGGGCCTATCTGGAGGCGCACGTCGAGCAGGGCCGCAGACTCGAGCGCGCCGGTCAACCGGCGGGCATCGTGACGGGCATCGTGGGGTTGAGCCACTGGCGCATCGACGTGACCGGTGAGGCCAACCACGCGGGGACCACCATGGCCGATGATCGCCGGGACGCATTGATCCCAGTCGCCACCGCCGCACTCGAAGCTCAGAGGATCATGGATGAGACCGACGGACTGGTTGCAACGGTGGGCGAAGCGGAGGTCGTCAACGGCGCGACCAACATCGTTCCGGGACGGGCTCGAGCTACTCTCGACGTCCGGAGCCTTGACGAGAAGCTTATCGACGAAGCGAACGCGCGCATCATGCGTGTGGCCGAAGCGGCTGCGGAGCGAAACGGATGCGAGCTGCGAGCCCGGGAGACCAAGAGGTTGCATCCGGCGCCGATGACTCCGGTCGTACTGGACGCGATGCGAACGGCGGCTCGGGCCATCGACCTCGACGCACCCGAGATGCCGAGCATGGCGGGCCACGACGCTATGACGCTTACCAAGGCGGGGGTCGACTGCGGGATGGTCTTCGTGCGCTCCGAGGCGGGAATCTCTCATTCACCGAGAGAAAGCTCGTCGCAAGCCGACTGCGTCGCGGGCGCGAATCTCCTCGCGACCACCGCCCTCGAGCTTGTGCGCGGCAACTGACGTCGCTCGGCCCTCACCGGATGAAGGAGCTCGAGGGGGCCGGCCTCTACGCCTCCGGGGTGAGGGCCATCACGGCGGCTTTCCGCCTCTGAACCTCGAGGCCCTTCAACTGCTCCTCTGCTCGGGCGATGAGCTCGGTGAGGTCGACCGACTCGAGGCGAGGATCGCTTGTCTCACGGAGGCACTGCCAGAGACAGAGCTTGCCCGCCACGCCAGAGGTCAGGCCCTCGAGCTCGATGAGCCGCGAAAGCGCTGAATAGGTCGTCAGCTCGCCGTTCAGCTTGAGGCGGCCGAGCTTCTCGCCCGTCCAGAACACGAGGTTCTTCAGGCGATTCTCGGAGGCTCCCGTTCGGTGCATTATCCGGCCGAGGGTTTCTCGATCCTCCTCGATGGCGGGGATGAGCGTCGTGGCCAGAAACCGGCCGATGTCGTTGTCCTTGTTGCTGGTTGCACAGCGGCGAGCCAGCTCGATGCCCGCAACGGACCCGGCGTAGTGGTCGGCGAGGTAGATGTGGAGGTACTTGTCATTCGGCACGTTTCGTCCCCTACCCAGGCTCCTTGCTTTTCTCACCGCAGAGAAGGCGAAGACGGATTCCGTAACGATTTTTGGACGCTACCCGCCTTTAATTGGGCCGTAAAGACAAGTGAGCCCCGTGGGGTGAGGAGGCGTCAATGAAGACACAGGAGAGTCAGCGGGCCAGCGGCACAGCCGGGCCCGTCACAGGCATCGACTGGCGATTCCTGACGGTTTGGACCGGAATGGGCACCGCCGTCGCAATACTCGTTTTCAGCGCGCTCATCGGGGCGATCATCCCGCCGCTGGTCGCGTTCGCGCTGCTCTACGGAGTGGCCGTGTGGCTCACGAGGAGGGGCGGCAGGTCGGGAACGATCATGTCGGCAGTCCTGTCGTTCCTGTTTATCGGCCTCAACGCCCCGTTCATCGTGCCGTCCCTGTCCGTGCCGGCTTCGACCGTCGACTTCGTGATGACGGGTCTGCTGGTGGTTCTGGCCCTGAGCAACCTCGTCTCGGCGATCGCCGCGCTGCGCAGCTCGAGCACCGGAGTCCGAGCGGCCCTAATGGGCCGAGCGACCGTCGCTCTGCTTCTTCTCGTGGCCGTGATTGCGGTGATCGGCAGGGTGACCTACGACTCGCCACCCGCTCAGACGGGCGACGTGCAGCTCACCGCCCAGGACTTCGAGTTCTCGGCGAGCACGATCGAGTCCGAGGGCGGCGAGGTCTCGGTTTTCGTCGACAACAAGGACTCGGCGCTTCACACCTTCACCGTCGAGGAGCTCGACGTCGACCTTCAGGTGCCCGGCGGTTCCACCGCTCGCATCACCTTCGATGCGCCGGCGGGAAGCTACGAGTTCATCTGCGTGCCGCACGAGAGCGAGATGCACGGAACTCTCGAGGTCGAGTAACAGCGGGGGCTCTGAGACACGTTTTTGGCGTGAGTCCCGCCCAGCGGTTGTCAGGCCATAAACGTGTCGAGAGCCCTTTGGAATGCCCGGATCGGTGCACTAAAGGGAGCGCAGGGCTTCTTGGATAGGCGTTTCGCCGCTCAACAGGTCGAATGCCTTGCCGACCGAGTTCGGGGCGTCGATCGATGCGAGTAGCACGGCAGCCACGTCGCCGCGAGGCACGCGGCCGCCGCGAGCGAGTTTGGGCGCGATGTCCACCAGGCCCGTGCCGGGGTCGTCGGTGAGCGAGCCCGGTCGGACGATGGTGTAGTCGAGCCCGCTAGCCATCAGAGCTTCGTCGGCCCCCGCTTTGGCTTCGTAGTAGGGCCGCATCTGCTTCGACCACCTCGAGGGCTTGTCGGCTCCGATCGCGCTGATCATCAGGTAGCGCGCGATCCGGTTCGCCGCCGCTGCATCGATGAGTTTGACCGCGCCTCCGAGATCGACGGTCTTCTTGCGTTCGGGCCCGCTACCGGGCCCGGCCCCCGCGGCGAAGACGACGACATCCGCACCCTTTACCCGGCCGGTGATGTCGTCGGTCTCGATGTCGGCGACGACGGGCTCGGCCCCCGCGGCCTCTATGTCGCTGCTGTGATCCGGGTTGCGAGCCATGGCATGCACCCTGTGGCCGGCTTCCGTTGCGAGTCGCTCGAAACGAAGCGCGATCTTGCCGTGCCCGCCCACTACGAAGATGTCCATGCTTCC
>WHSV01000125.1 GCA_009379915.1 Actinomycetota bacterium
GATTCATGCGCCGCGGCAAAGCCGCCGCGCAAAGCGAGTGGAAACTGCTGATCGGCACCCACAACCTGCTCAAGCTCTACCACCAGACCCTGACCGGCCCCACCTCGACCCCGTGGACATCCCGAAACGGGTCCCCAGCCACTTGCTGAGAGGCCCTACCGGGTGACCTTCGCCCGCTCCACTGCCCTCCTCGGGCACGAAGGCGTCTTCGCGTTCCACCGCTGACACCGAACGGCCCACGTCAGGGGACGCACGAAGTGCTTTCCGCAACGCGCTCACAGGTCGCCGAAGACTTGGAAAGCGTGTTGGTCGGAAAACCCCTCGCGAGTTCGAATCCGTCACAGTTGTCACGTGCCACGCTCGGCGCCGTGTGCTGGGCCGGGAGCGTGTCTGTGCGCGAGCCGGGCGCGAGCTGGACGGTAAGTGAGGAGCTGGCCGGCACAGGGAGAGGAGTGGTGCCGCCGGTGACATTACCCCGGATGGTCGGTGCCGAGCATGGCGTTCGTCCGCGAACGGGGTCAATTGACTCCACCCGCAGTGGTGGGCCACTCCTCATGCACTAGCCATGCACTTGGCCGCGGCGTTCGGTGGTGAATCACGGTTACGAGCCGACGTCCGCGCCAATGGTGAGCCAATGGCCCCTGGCGATTCCGGGAAATTCCCAAGCTGACAATGCGGGTTCGATTCCCGTCACCCGCTCCAAACCCCGAATCCCTTACACAGCAACGAGAACAGGCGCCTCCCTCGGACCAGCAGGAGGTGCCGTCCTCGTTCTCGTGCAATTGGCGTGCAATTAGCCAGCGGGCACAGCCACTCCAGCCGTCCCGTCGCCGTCGTCATCGTCAGACCGCCGCTCTCCGTGCTCCTCCCGAAGCTGAGCGTCCAGCACGTTTGCGATGAGCCGATCAGCCTTCGCGGTGATGTGCTGGTAGATCAGCGCCGCCCGCTCGCTGTCGTGCCCCATCCGGGCCATCAGATTACGAGTACTCACCCCGGCATCCGCCGCGAGTGTGTTGCCCGTGTGACGCAGATCGTGAAAGTGCAGGTCAGGCACCCCGATCTCAGCAACGACCGCGCGCCACCGGACGAGCTGGTTGAAGTTGCCCCGACGCAACGTCGCGCCATTCAGCCCGGTGAACACGAGCGCCTTCGGCCCTACCCGGACCGCGGTGGAGCTCGATGCGGGGGAAGTGGAGCGGACAGAAGGAACGCCATCACCTCGTCGGCTCCTTCGGCTGGCAACCCGATGATCCTGGTGCCATACATGCGCATGTTCCAGAACTCGACCACGTCAGCTGGGTGGTCCGTACGCATGAGGTAGATGCCGATTTCACCGTCAAGGTAGGCGCGAGGGTTCGGCCGTAGGTGTAGGGAGGTGGCCTTCAACACGCCGAACAGGGACGTGCCCGCGCGTGGCACATGCTGCGCCTCGGGAAGCGGTGGGCCCTCCCGTGGCTCTGCGATGTCTAGCGTCGAGGACATGGGGACGTTGAGTTGGTCGGCGAGGCCCCACATCGCGGAAAACGCCAGGTCGGCGGGGTCGTCCTGGTCCCAGATCGGATGGAACAGGTCGGTCGACTCCTCGATCAGGGCGTGCATCGGAAGCAGGCCCTTGCGGAAGTGGCTCTCCTCGCCGAATGGCCCCCACGGGCCGCCCCCACGCCAGCGCCACCCCGGTTTCGTGAGCAGTTCCGCGACGGGTCCGTCGTTGATGTCGCCGTGCAGCGAGTCGACGTCGAACCGTCGACCGAGTTCGTTGGCGACCGTAGCTACACCCGTTCGCTCTCCGCTACCGGGTCGAAGAAGACACTCAGCAGTCCTTCTTCTGGTCGTTGCGTGCGCACCGATACCACGAGCATGGCAAGGACGCTGACCGCAATACCAGGGATTACCGGGGCGACAACCGGCTGGCCGATGATGTACCAGAACAGGCACACCGAGAATCCCGAAATCATCGAAGCCACAGCGCCAGCCCGGTTCGCCTTTCTCCAGAAGAGACCGAAGATCAGCGGCGCAAACACCGTAGAGCCCACCAAGGCGGCGTAGGCGAGCACGATGAACTGCACGACCGACAGCTGCGCGAACGTCAACAGGATCGGCAGAACCCCAAGCACTACCGTGGCTGCGCGGTTGACCTTCATTCGGGACCGCTCGTCTGTCTCTGGCCGGATCAAGTTTGCGTAGATGTCGTGACTCACAGCAGGCCCGATGACGAGGAGAACGGAGTCGACAGTGCTGAGCACTGCCGCAAGAACCGCTGTCAACAACACTGCCCCGACAACGGGCGGCAGGATATCCATGGCAAAGATGGACGATGCGGAATCCGCGTTGTCCAAGTTCGGACGTATCACGCGAACGCACATCCCGATGATTGCCACCGAGCCGAACGTCATCATGGTGAACAAGACCGACACCACGGCACCACGCCGGCACGTTTGTTCATCCCGCATCGCGTAGTACCGCATCAGCAGAACCGGAGCACATAGCGCGGCAAACCCGAAGCCGAACAGGAAGCCCACGAGGTCGGCCCAGCCGTAGTGCCACCCGGCGAAATCGGGCGCTACGTCGGCGAACGAAGAGCCCAGGTTGGCCAGTCCTCCTGCGTTGTGAATAGCGAAGGGGACCCCAATGATCACTCCCCCTACCATCACGACTTGCTGAATGAGGTCGGTACGCATCACCGCGGTCATCCCGCCGACAACCGTGTACAACACGATGAGCACCATCAGGGCAATGGAACCCCAGTAGAACGGGATGCCGAAGACAGTGCCGAATATCACTCCGCCCGCCTGGTACTGCGCAGAGAGAAAGACTGTGTATGCGCCGATCAGCAGGACGGACACCACGATTCGTGGTGCCTTCGGGCCGAACCGGTCAGAAATGAAGTCCGGGAACGTCAATGCGCCGCGTCTCCTGATGTATCGCCGCAAGCGCGGAGCAATGACGAACCCCACGATGAGGAACGCCGCCCAGATGCCGAACGTAGCCGCCAGGAACGAAGAACCAGTCAGGTAATGAATCCCTAGCGTCCCGACGAATGTCCCGGCACTCATCTGGGTCGCGGCTATGCTTGCACCGCCGATCCAGGCGCCCATGCGGCTACCTGCGACCAGGAAGTCACGTTCACCCTTGTTACGTCGAGCTGACGAGACCCCCTCGTAGCAGATCACCACAATGAAGATCACGAACGCAATTGCGAACACGCCACCGAAGCTCACTTCGGGCCCCCCGTGTCAGGCCCATCGGCATTGCCGGGAGCGATGTTGCTGGTGTCCCTGGGCGTTCTCGTTCTTCCGAACCCAAGCTCTGCGACGAGCACGCCTCCGACCACGAAGGCGGTCCCGATTACTAGCCACAGTACGAACGGGGTCCCGAACACAGTAATGAACGACATTGTCAATCCTTGTTCGTTGAGATGTCAGCACTGTTCGGAGTTGTGACGGACTCGATGCCCGGGCCACGGGCGCAATCTAGGTATTGGCTCTCCGTGCGCGGCTGCGTCAACCCAGCCACCAAGCACCTAACGGGGCAAGTCGGCCGACTGCTTCGCCCACAAGTATTGCTCATATCGACGTAAATTTGCAAGAGTGATGGCTATGCCGATCGAATCGCCCGCAAGCTCTCCTGGCGTCCTCCCCAAGCTGGAGCCCGGACAAGCGTCGCTCGACGATCTGGACCGCGCGATCGTCGCGTGCCTCCAGGTGAACGCACGAGCTACCTGGCAACAGGTCGCGAAGGTCACCGGCGCGTCGGAATCCACCGTCTCGCGGCGAGCGAACCGGCTGCTTCGCGACCGGGTGGTGTACGTGACGGTCATTCCTGACCCCGTTCGCTGCGGCCTCGGAACTCCCCTGCTCATGCAGGTCGACTGCGCGGCCGGCGCGACCGCAGCGGTAGCGAACACCTTGGCTCGACGTTCCGACGTCCGCTTCCTCGCGTTGCTCACCGGCTCCCACGACATCGTCTTCGAGGCAATCACCGCGTCTCGAGAACACCTCGCCGAGGTAGTGGTCGACCAACTACGTTCCGTGCCAGGGGTCATCCGCGCCAGGGCGGAATCCGTCATCCGCAACTTCAAGACCGCCTACGACTGGAGTCGAGACATCCTCGGCGACCAGGTGGCGCTCCTCGAACCCAGCTCTCGCCCGGACACCAGGCCGGCGGTGGTCGGTGCCACCGACCTGCAGTTGATTCAGCTCCTCGCCACCGACGGCAGGACCGCAGTGGCCGACCTGGCGGAGCAGCTGGGCCTGGGTGAAGCGGCTACTCGGCGGCGACTCGACGCCTTGACCGCAACCAACGCGATCTCGTTCGCGACCCTCGTCGACCCGCCGGTCATGGGCTTCGACGTCGAGACGTTCTTCTGGCTCGACGTCGAGTTCTCCCGTCTGGCGTCGACCGCCGAGCGGCTCGCCAACCACCCAGAGGTCCGTTACGTGTCCGCGACCGCCGGCTACAGCAACCTCGCCTGCGAGGTTATCCTCCGCGATGTCGACGACCTCTACCGCTTCAACACCGAGGTTCTCGGCTCACTCCAAGGCATCCACCGGGTCGAGATGGGCCAAGAACCACGGGTACTCAAACGCGGATACCTGCTAGCACCGTCCGTGCTGCCGGACAACGCGACCACCTTGCCGTAACGCTCCTCCCTCGAGATCCCACGACGCAACAGGAAGGCGAAGCACCGACATGAGTCAGGCCGACCAGACGCCCACCCCATACCGAACTGCTCAGTACACGGGATACACGTCGTACTCGTACCTTGAGGAAGGCGTGGACTACAAGGAGTTCAAGCTCGTCCCGGAACTCAACCGGGTGCAGCCCTACGACCTCGGTCTCGACGAGGAGCAGGCCGCCCGCACCCGCCGACTGATCCAAGACAACCTCATCATCAGCCTGCACGACCATCCAGTCGTTTTCCCCGACGACATGGCACAGGTGCGCGACTACATTCGCACTGCCCGGCAGCGAACTGGGTATCTCGGCTTGTCCCGATCGGGTATGACGGCGGTGTTCGACAACCTGATGGACGGGACGGCGTGCATCACGAGCTGGTCAGGGTGGAAATGGGACGACATCATCTACGACCTGGGCATGCGTCTGTCCGACATCGCCCACCAGGACTATGTGCGGGTAGCACACCGCCTCGACGATATCCGCGCCGCGCATGAGAACGACCAGCTGGCCATCGTGCTCTCACTCGAGGCCGCCACACCCATCGAGAACGAGCTCGACCGGATCGACATCCTCTACGGCCTCGGGGTACGGCAGATGGGCATTGCCTACTCCGAGGCCAACACCCTCGGATCCGGGCTGAAGGAGCCCGGCGACGGGGGGTTGTCGGTGTTCGGCCGGCAAGCAGTGAAGCGGATGAACAAGCTGGGCATCGCCATCGACGTCTCCCACTCCGGGGACCGCACATGCCTGGACACGTTCGAGACGTCGAGCAAGCCGGTGTTCATCACGCACGCTGGTGCCCGCTCGGTGTGGCCGACGCCACGGATGAAGCCCGACGACGTGTTGCGCGCCTGCGCGGAATCGGGCGGGGTGATCGGGCTGGAGGCGGCTCCGCACACGTCGCTGTCGCATGACCACCCCGAGCACTCGCTCGAGTCCGTGATGGATCACTTTACGTACTGCGTGGAGCTGATGGGCATCGATCACGTCGCGTTCGGGCCGGACACCCTGTTCGGGGACCACGTCGCGCTGCATGACGAGTTCGCCGCCAGCCTTGGCGTGCACCAAGCGCACAGTGGACCCTCGTACACCAAGATGCCGCACGTGGCCGGTCTGGAGAACCCGACCGAATGCTTCCACAACATCGTCGGCTGGCTGGTCAAGCACGGCTACAGCGACGAGGACATCATCAAGGTCACCAGCGGCAACATCGTCCGCGTGCTGGAGAATGTTTGGTACTGAACCAGCCTCTTCCGCATGGCCCACGCCTTCATCACCCTGCGACGGCCCGAACAAGCCGAACGCGTAGCAGCCGACGGCGCCGAGGCACTCCGCCCGCTTGCCGAGCACCCCG
>WHSV01000035.1 GCA_009379915.1 Actinomycetota bacterium
CGACAGCTTAGACCCCCATTGTGAGCGGACGTAGAAAACGTCCACGACGCGGTCGCCAAGGGTGTCGATCTTGGCCACGTGGATGTCCAGATCCAGGTCGGCCAGTCCCGCAGTGAGGGCGTAGAGCAGGCCGAGCTCGTTCGGCCCTCTCACCTCCACGACCGTCGATGCCATCGATGCGTCGTGCAGGATGCGGATGTCCGGCTGCACACCGATGCCCGAGCTGTAGTCACTGACTTTCGAGCGCATGCGGGCATCGACCGCGAGGTGGCCGGAGAAGGCAGCCTCGAGATCCCCGAGACACCTCTCCGCTGCGGTCGTGTTCGGCGTGGTGACCGTTACACGCGTCAGGGCGAGACCGTCCGTCGTCGTGTAGGCGTTGGCGGCGAGGACGTCGATGCGATTGAGGGCGAGGACGCCGGCGACACGAGCGAGGGTTCCCGGGCGATCAGCCACACACACCGTGAGGATGCTCTGCTCGGGATCGGAACCAACTGCCAGCCGGCTGTGGATGTTGCCGGGCTGGACTCCCGTCGCGAGCAGCCTGATCTCGTCCGCCATGTCCGCTACCGGCGTCGAGGTCACATAGGAGGGCGGGAGTGACGCGAGGACACGCTGAGATCGTCCCGCGAGCGCGGGTTCGAAGGCTTCGAGTCTGCGTGCGGCTTCTGCCACGCCACGGTCGAGCGGAACCTCACCCGTCTCGAATGCCTCGAGCACCCGGTTCACGAGATTCGCGACCAGCGATGCTTTCCACTCGTTCCAGGCATGGGGGCCCGTTGCGCGCCCATCGGCGATGGCAAGGAGAAGGAGCTGCCTGAGTCGCCGTCCGTCTCCGGTTTTTGCAACGACGGCCTTTATGACGGAGCCGTCATCGAGGTCGCGCCTCGTCGCGGTGTCCGGCAGGAGCAAGTGGTATCTGACGAGCTCTGCGACCTCTTGGATCTCGACCTCGTTCATCCCCATCCTGCGGGCGACTTCGGCGGCGATCGATGCACCTTCGACGCTGTGATCGCGTCCGTTTCCCTTACCGAGGTCGTGCAACAGAGTTCCAAGGTAGAGCGTCGACAGGTCGCCGATGACGTGGGCGTGATTGGACGGCACCGGTTCGTCGAGACAGGCGGTTAGCTCTCCAACTGCAACGAAGGAGTGCCCGTCGACCGTGTACCGGTGGTAGGGATCGTGCTGCGGGCGGCCGCGAATGCGCGACCACTCGGGTACCAGGACGTCCCAACCACGGAGATGCTCCAGAAGTTCGAGAGCAGCGGGTCCGTGACGCCCGCGGAGCACCTCGAAGAAGGCCGACCTCTGATCCTCGGTCCAGACCCCTGGTTTAGCGCCCTCGAAGGCGAGCGTCATCTTGTTGAGGGCATCGAGCGAGATGCGGTGGCCCGTGGTTGCGTGAGCCGCCAGAAGCTCGAGTGACGACGTGACATCCACGTCCTCGCCGACGAAACGCAACGTACTGTCCTCGAGCCGCACCCTCGAGGTGATGACCGCGCTGCGTCCCGACCGCCGAGGGCCACCAAGAATCTTGCGCGACAAATCCTCCATCGCCAACGTGAGCGTGAACTCGATATCCCTGGCCGCGGCGTGCACGCCGGTCATCATGGCGTCCGCGGCACCGTCGGAAACGAACCCCAGGCGGCGAGCAACCTCGGGTTGAAGCTCGAAGTGCAGCTTGTCGGACTTCCGTCGAAGCGTCGCGTGAAGACCCTCGCGCGCCGCGAGGAGAACACCCGATTGTTGCTCGAGACCGGAGCCGAAGTCGGGGGAGCCGGCTATCGCCTCCATCCACCCGAGGGCGTGAACGTCGCGCAGCCCACCGACGTCCTCCTTCAGGTCGGGGGCCAGCGCCCAGCCGGCACGCTCCGCTTCTCGATGACGATGCCGGGTCGCATCCATCAGCCGTCTCAGTAACGAGCGTTTCTTGCGAGTCTGCCACCGGTCGCGGCGCGCGCAAAAGTCATCGAAGACGTCGGCGTTTCCCGCAATCAGTCTCGTGGTCAGAATCGAAGTGGCGGCCGGGAGGTCTCGGGACGCGAAATCGACGGCTTGGCTAGGCGAACGAAGCGCGTGACCAACCTGCCACCCCGCGTCCCACAGGGCGTAGGTGAAGGCGCGCAGGCGCTGTCTGTCCACATCGGTGTCGCCGCCGGCCGCGAGAACCAGCAGATCGATGTCGGAGTAGGGGGAAAGATGCCCTCGTCCGTACCCTCCGACCGCGACGACCGCAACCGACTCGTGCACCGCAATCGTGTCCTGGGCAAGCGCCAGCAACGCGCGGTCCATGTCGGCCGCGCGCTGCAACGCTGCGCTGCCGCCCTGGCTCGGGGGGGCCGGCCGAGCGACACGCAAGTCAGAGAGCGTCTGCGCCGCGGTCTCCAGTTCGAATCCTTGTCACTTGCTCGGCGGGAGTGACCCACACCTTTCCGTCGCCGATCGAACCCGTGCGTGCTGCCTCGACGATTGCCTTGACGACCTGCTCGGCGTGATCGTCCGCGACTACGACTTCTATGCGAGTCTTCGGAACGAAGTCGACCGTGTACTCGGCGCCCCGGTAGACCTCGGTGTGGCCTTTCTGACGACCGTGACCTCGAACCTCGGTAACCGTCATGCCGGTGATGCCGACGTCGGCCAGCGCGTCCTTCACCTCGTCGAGCTTGAAGGGCTTGACCACGGCGACGACGACCTTCATCAGGCCTCACCTCCTTGCGGGACGCCCGCCACCGCGGGCGACGAGCTCACTTCTGCAGGTTCCGCGACCGTGACCGTTCCCCCACCCTCCACGAGGGAGTAGCCGACCTCCGAATGCAGGGCGAGGTCGACGCCGCCCAGCTCTTCCTCATCCGTGACCCTCAATCCGACGGTCGACTCCACGAACTTGAGGATTAGCAGACTCACGACGAGCGAGAAGACAATGGTCGCGGCGACGGCGAGGGCTTGCGTGCCGAGGAGCTCGAACCCTCCACCGAACAGCAGACCATCCACACCCGCCGGGTTGATTGCGGTGTCCGCGAGAACCCCGGTCAGCAGAGCTCCCATCATGCCGCCGACCAGGTGCACGCCGACGACGTCCAGCGAGTCGTCGTAACCGAAACGGAACTTGAGTCCCACCGCCCAGGAGCAAACGACGCCGGCGGCCAACCCGATCGCGATCGCGGAGAGGGGACCCACGAAGCCCGCGGCGGGCGTGATCGCGACGAGACCCCCAACCGCACCGGAGGCGACACCCAGTGTCGTCGGTCGTCCGTCACGCCGCATCTCGAACAGCACCCACCCGCATGCGCCGGCAGCTGCGCCCAGGTTGGTGGCGAGGAACGCCGAAGCGGCGAGCCCGTTCGCTCCGAGCGCGCTTCCCGCATTGAAGCCAAACCACCCGAACCACAGGATGCCCGTTCCGAGCATTGTCATCGTGAGGTTGTGGGGAACCATCGCCTCTTTGCCGAAGCCCCGGCGCTTGCCGACGATGATGGCCGCCGCCAGCGCGGCGATTCCCGCGTTGATGTGCACGACCGTTCCACCCGCGAAATCAAGCGCACCGAGTTCCCTGATCCAACCACCGGGGGCCCAGACCCAGTGTGCGATGGGCGCGTACACGATGAGCAGCCACAGCGCGCTGAACATTACGTAGCCCGAGAACTTCATGCGCTCGGCGAACGCACCCGTTATGAGCGCGGGGGTGATGATGGCGAACATCATCTGGAAGAGTGCAAACAGGACATGAGGAATCGTGGCGGCAAGGTCGGCGTTCGGTTCCTGTCCGACTCCCGCGAATCCGAGGAAGTCCAACCCGCCGATCAGTCCGCCCTTGTCGGGTCCGAAGGCCAGCGTGTACCCCACGACGACCCACAGGACCGAGACGAGCCCCAGGGCGAACATCGAGTGCATGACCGTGCTGAGCACGTTCTTGGCTCGCACCATGCCCCCGTAGAACAGGGCCAGGCCTGGAGTCATGAACATGACGAGTGCAGAACAAACGAGGACGAAGGCGGTATCGCCCGTATCCATGCGCCAGCTCCCTTCTCGATCGCAACTGCGCGACCGAATCGAATCGGCTGGTCGTGCCACGCTGCATGACCGACGAGTGAACTGAGGACAGGCTGAGGCCACACTGTTTCAGATGTGTTTCAGTGCAGTTTCCCGCCAGTTAAAACTCGGCTATAGGTGAGAGGCAGCGGCCTCGTCCAGCAGGAAGGTTGCATCGGGGTGATCCGCCAGCAGTCGCACCGGGCAGCTCAGCGGGTCGTCGCCGGGCTTCATTGCCCGCTCCATTGCGGCGGCCTTCGATGAGCCGGTGACGATCAACAGGATCGTGCGGGCCGAATTGATAGCCGGGGCGGTCATCGTCAGCCCCTTCAGACCGTCGGGACGGTCCACCGACAGACACAGCGCATCCGGATCGATGAGAGCGGCGGAGTTGGGCCACAGCGCAGCGACGTGGTTGTCCTCGCCCATGCCGAGAAGCATGAGATCGAAACCTCGCTCGACGGCCGGGACGAGCCCGTCGTGGTAGCTGCGCGCCGCCTCGATGGGGGAGTCTTCGCCTCGCATTCGATGCACTCTGGCGGCCCCGCTTCTCTCCAGCAGCAACCGCTCGGAGAGGGCGAAGTTGCTCGCCTCGTGGTCCGGCGGGACGCATCGTTCGTCCGAGAAGTAGACGTCGGTCTTGGTCAGATCGAGGTTCAACTCCGGGTAGACCCTCTCGGCCGTACCCCCACCCGTGAGAACGATTGAGCCCTCGGCGGGCGTGCGCGCGGCGATCCGAGTTGCCGCGTCGACTGCATAGCCGCCGGACGGAAAGACCTCGACGGCGAAGCTCATCTCGACCACACCTCGTTCCGGAAATAGGGCGTCCGGCGGATGTTTGGGAGGAAAGCGCAATGCGCCATGGCCGGACACATTACCCGCCATGAATCCTGCGCACGGGTCTCTGCTCGTTACGTGGCTGCTCATCCGCCTGCGTCTCCTTCGCGGGCTGTACCTTCTTGCCGGTGGCCTCGTCCAGAGCCCTCGTGGTGAGAACCGGCGCAAGCACGATGGCCATGCCTGCCAGGCAGGCGGCGCCGAGGTAGAACGGGGCGCGCAGCGCCACGTTGCCCGCGACGAGGCCGCCCAGTAGCGCTCCCAAGAACCCTGCAGCGATTCCTCCAGCCGCACCGCCGGTAAGCAGGAGCCCAAAGCCACCGGCGCCGAGACCGAGCTCGCCGGTCGCAAGAAGCACCAGGACCCCGAGCGTTGCGGCCCCGAACAAGTTCACGATCCCGACCATGATTGCGACCGTTCGGATCAGCCGGTTGCTCCAGAACCAGCGCAGGCCCTCACCGATCGACCCCCACAACCCCGGTGCAGTCCCGGGCCCGGTCTTATCCGCTCGTGGCGAGCGGGGCAGAAGCGCACACCAACGAAAGAGGTTGGCCGAACAATTTCAGAGCAAGAAGCGTGAACCCAGCTAGCGCAGGGGTTCGCCGTCCTGTGCGACGTCGATGAGCTCTCTCTTGAGGACCTTGCCCGTTGCCGTGCGCGGCAGCTCGTCGAGGATGTGAACCTGCTTCGGCACTTTGTATGAGGCGAGCTCGTTCTTGCACGCCGCGGTGATCTCGTCCTCGGTGATCGAACCGGCCACGAACGCCGCGAGGATCTGCCCGTACTCGTCGTCCGGAACTCCGACGACGGCGACCTCGTCGACACCGTCGAGATCCTCGATAACCTGCTCCACTTCGACCGGATAGACGTTCTCACCACCCACCACGACCATGTCGTCTGCTCGGCCGTCGATGTAGAGGAAGCCTTCGTCGTCGAGATGACCGAGGTCTCCGATGGACATCCATCCATCACCGATGCGCTTGGGGGACTCACCCGAGATGTAACCCTCGAACATCACCTTGCTGCGAATGTGGATCTCGCCCGTTTCGCCGGCGGACACAGGCTTTTCATCGGCGCTGGTTACGCGCACTTCGATACCCGGCACCGGACGGCCCACTGTGTGTTCGTCCCTGAGCATGTCCTCCGGCGTTGCGATGGCGACCCACCCCGCCTCGGTCGAGCCGTAGAGGTCGTAAAGGACCGGACCGAACAACTCCGTCGCGCCGCGCCGCACATCGTTGCTCAGAACGGAGCCGCTCGCCATCACGATGCGAAGGCCGGACAGGTCGTATTTCGATTTCATTTCGTCTGGGAGAGAGAGTATCCGGCGGACCATCACAGGCACGAACGATGCGGCCGTGCACCGATGCTTCTCGATGAGCTCGAGCGAGTCCTCCGGGTCGAACTTCTCGGGTAGCACGAGCGTCGCGCCGAGAGCGGTGGCGAAGGTGAAGGTCGCGAGCCCGAACGAGTGAAACAGGGGGGCGGGGCAGTACACGACGTCGTTCCTGCGATACGGCACCACCCGGAGGAGGTTGGCGAGGACACCGAGGCCCGACGCCGCGGCATCGCGCGCCGCGGCCTTGGGTGTGCCCGTCGTTCCCGAAGTCTGAATGACTACCTTCGGGGTTCCCCCGCGCCCGCCGAACGGGGCCGGGGGGCGGGTGCCACGCTCCGCAATCAAGTCCTCGTAGCGAGCCGACTGAGGTAACTGCCCGTCCGCGGATCCCACGGCAATCAGAGGGATGCCGTCCGGCACGCACTTCTCCACCGTGGCCGAGTGAGCGGTGTCGTAGAAGAGCACGACGGGACGTGAGTTCTGAATCGTTGCCTCGAGCTCGGTTGGTTTCGCCCAGGTGTTGAGGGGGCACGCCACGACTCCGAGACGTTGAGCGGCGAGTGTCACTTCGACCATCTCGCGTCCGTTTCGCAGCAGGAGGGCGACGTGATCGCTCGGTTCGACGCCCACCGAATCCAGAGCGTGGACGACTCGATTGACTCGTTGGTTGAGGTCGGCCCACGAGATGCTCCCGTTTCGGTCGTGGATCGCGGGCTTGTCGCCGGTGGTGACGGCATTCATATGACTGAGGATGGCGAGAGACGGCCCCCGGCCGATCAACCAGGGGAGGGCAGCTCCGACCGCGAGAGGACTCTTGTGTCCCAGCGCGCCGGCGCTGCGAAGTTGCTTCAGCGTGTTCGGGTGCAGGATCTCGGCGATCTGGCCCAGTGCCCCCAGGCGTGACCCCATCCCTCAGCCCTTTCCTCTGCGATCCGCCCCGAGGCCGGTCACCGAGGAAGCTGCTTCGAGAGCTCTTCCAGCTCCGCCGCCAGGGCACTCGCCTCGTCTGCGTTGGTTCCGCCGTCCAAGACAGCCCTCAGCCTTGCCGCCGTGTCCTCTACGCGCTTGCCGATCTCGGTTTGTCGTTGCAGCTTCCTGGTTTTGTTGTGAAGCTCGGTGAAGACGCCGACCTTGGTCCTCAGTGCCCAGGGATCGAAGGGCTTGAAGAGATAATCGACCGCCCCGGCCGAGTACCCGCGCAGGGCGTGGTGAGGCTCCTGGCTGATGGCGGTGATGAAGATGATCGGGATGTCCTTCGTCTTCGGCCGCTCCTTGATCTGAAGGGCGGTCTCGAAGCCGTCCATCCCCGGCATCTGAACATCGAGCAGGATGAGGGCGAACTCGTGGTCGAGGAGATGCTTGAGGGCCTCCTCGCCCGACTCAGCCGTTACGAGGTTCTGGTTGAGGGGGGCAAGGACCGCCTCGAGCGCAAGCAGATTCTCGGGTCTGTCGTCGACCAGAAGGATGCTGCATTTTTCGTTGCCCTCACGCTCCGACGCCCCTTCGGGGCGTCTCCGCTCACGCCGCCCAGGCCCCGCCGTCGGGTACCGATCGCGATCGTCGAGACGATCGCTTCCTTTCGGCTCCGAGTTCAATTCCGCTTCCGCCCCTCTCTACCCATCATCTGCATATCTCGACAAGAAACGGCGCGATCTTTCGTAGCGGCAAGACCTTCGCTCCCTTGACCGCGGCCATCGCGGCCGAGGGCATCTCGGGTCGTGCCGCGGTGGCCGGGTCCTGTACCACCGTCACTCCGCCCTCGTCCCTGATCCGCTTGAGTCCCGCCGAACCGTCCGTGTTCGCGCCAGTAAGTATTACCCCGACGAGCCGGTCGGCGTACGCGTCGGCGGCCGACTCGAAGGCGACGTCGATCGAGGGGCGGCTGTGGTGCACGAACCCCTCCGTCGAAAGGGCCAGGCTCCCCGGCTCTACCAGAAGGTGATAGTCGGGCGGCGCGATGTAGACGTGACCGGGCTCGATCGCGTCCTTGTCGGATGCCTCCGTGATAGCCAGGGGGGAGTGACTCTGGAGCACCCGCACCATCACATCCGACGAGTCGCTCGAGCGGTGCTGTGCGACGACGAGCGGAGTGGGGAAGTCGTCGGTCAGTCCCTCGAGCAGCCACCTCAAGGCCTGCAGCCCCCCCCAAGACGCACCGACGACCACGAGTTCGAACGGGGGCACTCCCTCGGGGGGCATCAGCGCACCCGTTTGTAGAGCTTCTCGTTCACATCGATCTCTTCGTAAGCCGAGGCGTGCCGCGTGAACTTGATGGACTCCTTGCGACCGAGCGCAAGAACGCCGGACATCCCCAAGCTCGAATAGAACAGACCGTGCACGCGCTCTTGCAACGACCTGTCGAAGTAGATCATCACGTTGCGGCAGACGATCATCTGGAACTCGTTGAAGGAGCGATCCGATGCCAGGTTGTGCTGAGCGAAAATGATGTTCTCCGTCAACGATTCGTTGAACCGTGCTCCCTGTCCGTTGGCCGTGTAGTACTCGCTGAAGGCCGTCTTGCCGCCTGCGGCGATGTAGTTCTCGGTGTAATCCCGCATCTTGTCGAGAGGAAACACTCCCTGCTTGGCGAGATCGAGCACGTTTTCGTTGATGTCGGTGGCGTAGATCTTCGTCCTGTCGATCAGCCCTTCCTCCCTTAACAGGATCGCAAGAGACAAAGTCTCCTCACCCGTCGAACACCCCGCATTCCATATCCGGATGAATGGATAGGTCCGCAACAGGGGGACGACCTTCTGCCGGATCGCCAGGTAGAACTCTGGATCGCGGAACATCGACGTAACGTTGATCGACAGGTCCTCCAGGAGCCGATTCATGGTGTCCTGGTCGTGAAGGACGCGCTCCTGCAGTCCGGAGATGGACTCGAGGCCCTCCGCGTACGCACGTCGCCACAGACGCCTCTTTATCGAACCGCGCGCGTAGTCCCGGAAATCGAATCCGTACTGCTGATAGATGCCTTCTAGCACAAGGTCGATCTCGAGATTCTCGAGATCATTTCGCTTAACCGGTTCGAATCCGCTTGGTCCTAGCAGCGCCGACCTCTCTATTCGTAGAGCCACACTCGCATCAAGGAGAGCAGCTGATCTATGTCGACGGGCTTCTTGATGTAGTCGCTCGCGCCCGCCGTGATCGACTTCTCGCGGTCACCCTTCATGGCCTTTGCGGTGAGGGCTATGATCGGCAGGGACTCGTGCTCGGGCATCAGACGGATGGCACGCATCGTTTCGTACCCGTCCATCTCCGGCATCATGATGTCCATCAGGACGAGATCGGCATCCGGGTTCTTCTTGAGAGTTTCGATACCCTCCCTTCCGTTCTCTGCAAACGCGACGGTCATCCCTCGGCTCTCGAGGGCACTCGTAAGGGCAAAGACGTTGCGCACGTCGTCGTCGACGACCAGGACCTTCTTGTCCTGGAACACGACGTCGGCGCTGTGGAGTTGTTCCATCATGCGGCGCTGCTCTGCCGGCATGCGAGCCTCGACTCGATGGAGGAACAACGAGGTCTCGTCGAGCAAGCGCTCGGGCGAGCTGACGTCCTTGACGATGATGGACTGCGCGTACTTGCGCAGCCTCGTCTCCTCGCGCCGGGTTAGGTCCTTGCCGGTGTAGATGATCACCGGGAGGTCCTGGAAGCGATCCTCCTTCTTGATCTTCTCGAGGAGGTCGAAGCCCGTCGTATCGGGAAGCTTCAGGTCCAGGACCATGCAGTCGATCTGCCTCTTCTCGAGCTCCTCGAGAGCCTTCTCGCTCGAGCCGACGGCGACGACATCGACCTCGGTTTCCTCTGCTCCGATGAGCTCGACCATGCTCTTGCGCTCGGTTGCGTCGTCTTCGACGATCAGCAATGTGCGAGCCGCGCGCTCGATGAACTCCGTCATCCCGACGATCTCCTTCGCCAGGTCGCTCTTCTTCACCGGCTTCTTGAGGTATCCGTACGCGCCCGCTTTGAGTGCCTCCTGCCGCCTGTTCTCATCCGAGATCATCAACACCGGAATGTGGCGGGTGTTCGAGTCCCGTTTGAGGTGTTGGAGCACGGTGAGTCCGCCGGTGACGGGCAACACCGTGTCCAGCATGATGGTGTCCGGGCGGATCTCTCGAGCCAGCGCCGCGCCCGTCTCTCCGCGAGTCGTCAGGATCACTCTGTAGCCCGCGGTCCGGCCCGCCTCTAGAGCTTGTTTGGCGAACTTGGGGTCCCTTTGGATGACAAGCATCGTGCGGTCTCCGGGAGCGATCCTCGACCGGTCGTCATCGACCCCCGCTGCGACCATATCGGGATCCGGCTCGGCGAGGACCTCGGGAACGAGATCCTCGACCGGTGCAACCGCCGGCTCGGGCGCCACAGGGACGGGAGCGGCTACCGCACCCTTGGGGGTTTCGACCACCACCACGTCGGTGGTCGCTCTTGCCTCTTGCGAGATCGTCTCGTAATGCTGGGGGAGGAACAGCGTGAAGGTGCTGCCCTCTCCCTCGACGGAATCGGCTCGGATCTCGCCGCCGAGCAGAACCGCGATCTCGCGACTGATCGATAGACCGAGGCCTGTGCCCCCGTACTTGCGGCTGGTGGTCCCGTCCGCCTGCTGAAAGGCCTCGAAGATGAGACGCAGTTTGTCGGCCGGCACACCAATACCGGTGTCCGTTACCGAAAGGGCGATGACCTGCTCCGCTCGATTGAGAGCCTCGTTCACGAACGGCTGATGTGCCGGAGGCGCGTGCATGGACAGCTTCACTTCGCCCTCATCCGTGAACTTGATGGCGTTCGACAGCAGGTTCTTCACCACTTGCTGCAACCTCTGCTGGTCGGTGAAGATCCTTGTGGGCGTGTCGTCGCCGACTTCGACGATGAAGTTCAGGTCCTTCTCCTGAGCCATCGGGTTGAAGGCCTGCTCGACGTATTCCTTGATCTCGCCGAGATTGATCTCTGTCGGGTGGACGTCCATCTTCCCGGCCTCGATCTTGGAGAGGTCGAGGATGTCGCTGATGAGTGCCAACAGGTCGGATCCGGCCGTGTGGATCGTCCGGGCGAACTCCACCTGCTTGTCCGACAGATTGTGCTCGGAGTTGTCGGCAAGCAGTTTGGCAAGGATCAGCAGGCTGTTTAGCGGAGTCCTGAGCTCGTGGCTCATGTTCGCGAGGAACTCGCTCTTGTACTTGCTCGAAAGCGCCAGCTGCTGGGCCTTCTCTTCGAGGGAGGAACGGGCCCGTTCGATCTCGCGGTTCTTGATCTCGATGTTTTGGTTCTGGTCGGCGAGCTGGGCCGCCTTCTCCTGCAGCTCCTCGTTCGTCTGCTGCAGCTCCTCCTGCTGAGTTTGGAGCAGCTCCTCGGACGCCTTCAGAGACTGCGCCTGCGCCTCGAGCTCGGAGTTCGAGTGCTTCAACTCCTCCTGCTGGCTCTGGAGCTCTTCCGACTGGCTCTGCAGTTCCTCGGTCAGCCGTTGCGACTGGAGCAGTAGTTCCTCGGTTCGCATGTTGGCGATGATCGAGTTGATGACGACGCCGATCACCTCGATCAACTGCTCGAGGAACTGCTGGTCGATCTCGCTGAAGTGTTTGATCGAACCGAGTTCGATGACTCCGAGCACATCGTCCTCGAACAAAACCGGAATGACGATGATGTTGACCGGCGCCACTTGGCCCAGTCCCGAAGACACCTTGATGTAGTCGGACGGGGCCTCAGTGATGAGGATCGGCTTCTTTTCCAGAGCGCACTGTCCGACGAGGCCCTCACCGAACTTGAAGCGGTTGGCTACGGACTTTCTCGCCTTGTAACCGTAGCTTGCGATCAGCTTGAGGATCGGCTCCTTCTCCTCGTTGGTGTCGGTGAGGAAGAAGGCTCCGTGTTGCGCCGTGACCGTGGGCGTCAGCTCGGACATGATCAGCTGCGATACCAACTGCAGGTTGCGCTGACCCTGCATCAAGCGCTGGATGTTCGCGAGGTTGGTCTTGAGCCAGTCCTGTTCCTGGTTGACGCGCGTGGTCTCGCGCAGCGTGTTGGTCATCTTGTTGATCGTGTCTGCAAGGGCGTTGACCTCGCCCTTGGCCTCGACATCGATGCGGCGCGTGAGGTCGCCCTCCGTCACGGCCTTCGACACCTCGGCGATAGCGCGCACCTGGGTGGTCAGGTTGCCGGCGAGCTGGTTGACGTTCTCGGTCAGGTCCTTCCACGTTCCGGACACGCCCTCGACGCGCGCCTGGCCCCCGAGCTTGCCCTCCGTTCCCACCTCGCGCGCCACGCGGGTCACCTCGTCGGCGAACGAACTGAGCTGAGCGACCATCGTGTTGATCGTTCGCTTCAGCTCGAGCATCTCGCCCTTGACGTTCACCGTGATCACCTGAGTGAGGTCGCCGTTTGCAACCGCCGTCGTGACCTGTGCGATGTCACGGACCTGGGCGGTCAGGTTGGAGCCCATGCCGTTCACGGAATCCGTGAGGTCCTTCCAGGTTCCGGCGACGCCCCTCACCTGCGCCTGGCCCCCGAGCTTTCCTTCCGTTCCGACCTCGCGGGCCACCCGCGTGACCTCGTCGGCGAACGAACTGAGCTGATCGACCATCGTGTTGATCGTCTGCTTGAGCTCGAGGATCTCGCCCTTTGCATCTACGGTGATCTTCTGGCCGAGATCACCTCGAGCCACCGCGGTAGCAACCTGCGCGATGTTGCGGACCTGCCCCGTCAGGTTCGAGGCCATGAAGTTCACGTTCTGCGTGAGGTCCTTCCACGTTCCCGAGACTCCGCTCACCTGTGCCTGGCCCCCGAGCTTTCCCTCCGTTCCGACCTCGCGGGCCACCCGCGTGACCTCGTCGGCGAACGAACTGAGCTGATCGACCATCGTGTTGATCGTCTGCTTGAGCTCGAGCATCTCGCCCTTGACGTCGACCGTGATCTTCTGGCTCAGGTCACCGTTCGCCACGGCGGTCGTTACCTGAGCCACGTTCCGCACCTGGTCGGTGAGGTTCGAGGCCATGAAGTTGACCGAGTCGGTGAGGTTCTTCCAGGTTCCGGCGACACCCTCGACCTCGGCCTGGCCCCCGAGCTTTCCGTCGGTACCCACCTCTCGGGCGACCCGAGTCACCTCGTCCGCGAAGGCGCGCAGCGTGTTGGTCATCGTGTTGATGGTGTCGGCGAGCGTGGCGACCTCGCCGCGCGCCTCCACGGTGATCTTCTGACCCAGGTCTCCCTCCGCGACGGCCATCGCGACCTGACTGATGCTTCGCACCTGGCTGGTTAGGTTTCCGGCCATGACGTTCACCGAATCGGTGAGGTCCTTCCACGTTCCCGCGACGCCCTCGACCTGCGCCTGTCCACCAAGGATGCCGTCCGTGCCGACCTCGCGGGCAACCCGGATGACCTCGTCGGCGAACTGGCGGAGCGTGTCGGTCATGGAGTTGATGGTCTCCGCGAGCGTGGCGACCTCGCCCTTTGCCTCAACGGTGATGCGCTGGTTGAGGTCACCGCGCGCGATCGAGGTCGCGACCTGACTGATGTTTCGGACCTGACCGGTCAGATTCGACGCCATGAGGTTCACGTTCTGGGTGAGATCGCGCCAGGTGCCCGACACGCCCTTGACCTCGGCCTGGCCCCCGAGCCGGCCCTCCGTTCCCACCTCGCGTGCGACTCTGGTGACCTCGTCGGCGAAGCTGGACAGTTGGTCGACCATGACGTTGATCGTGTTCTTCAGTTCGAGCAGCTCGCCCTTGACGTCGACCGTGATCTTCTGACTGAGGTCGCCGTTGGCCACAGCCGTCGTCACGCCTGCGATGTCGCGCACTTGAGCGGTCAGGTTGCCGGCCATCATGTTGACGTTGTCGGTGAGGTCCTTCCACGTACCCGACACGCCCTTGACCTCGGCCTGTCCACCCAGCTTTCCTTCCGTGCCGACCTCGCGAGCAACGCGTGTGACCTCGTCGGCGAAGCTGGACAGTTGGTCGACCATCGTGTTGATGGTCTTTGCGAGCGCGGCGACCTCTCCCTTCGCTTCGACCGTGATCTGCTGAGTGAGGTCGCCCTGGGCGACGGCCGTTGCGACCGACGCGATGCTTCGCACCTGGCTGGTGAGGTTCGAAGCCATGAAGTTGACGTTGTCCGTGAGGTCTTTCCAAGTTCCCGACACGCCCTTGACCTGCGCCTGACCTCCGAGTTTTCCCTCTGTGCCGACCTCGCGCGCGACTCGAGTCACCTCATCTGCGAAAGCACTCAGTTGGTCGGTCATCGTGTTGATGGTGTCGGCGAGCGCGGCGACCTCTCCCTTCGCCTCGACGGTGATCTTCTGCGAGAGGTCTCCATCGGCCACGGCCGTCGCCACGTCCGAGATGTTGCGAACCTGGCTCGTCAGATTGCTGGCCATGAAGTTCACCGAGTCGGTGAGGTCCTTCCACGTTCCGGACACGCCCTTGACCTTGGCCTGGCCCCCGAGTTTTCCCTCTGTACCGACCTCGCGCGCGACTCGAGTCACCTCGTCGGCGAACGAGCTGAGCTGATCCACCATCGAGTTGACGGACGTTCCGATACGAAGGAACTCGCCCTTGACCGGCTGACCCTCGATCTCGAGCGCCATCTTCTGGCTGAGATCGCCCTCGGCGACAGCGGTAATGACGCGCGCCACCTCGGTCGTGGGCCGGCGAAGGTCGTCGATCAGGGAGTTGACCGAGTCGACCCGCTCGGCCCAGCCGCCCTTCGTCTCGGGGATCTTGAATCGCTCGGTCATCTTGCCCTCGCGACCGATGACCCGCCTGACGCGCGCAAACTCCTTGGTCATCCGGTTGCTGTTATCGAGGACGGTGTTCACAACGGACGCGATCTCACCCATCAGGCCGCGGCGGCGGCTGTTCAGGCGAACCGAGAAATCGCCATCCCTCAATGCCTCGAGCGCGCTAAGAAGCTCTTCGAGCTGCTCCTCGCTTACGTCTGCTCCGTTCGAAGTCGAGCTCCTCGCGGGGCGCGCCGACGTCTTCTTCGTCCGAGTGGTTTTGCCTGTTGAAGCCCGAGTGCTCCTCGTGGCCATACTCCATCCCTTTCATGAACCAGCAGTTCGAGCCAATGCCTGAGTAGCCGATTGAACCGCTACAAACCTACTGTTTGCGCCGTTGCGCGGGAAGGGAGCGTGCAGCCAGACTCCTCGGGGGAGCGAGCTGGCGGGGGGAGTGAGCCCCGGTGGCCTCGCTGCAACCGTCGATGCCCATGGCACGCGCCGACTCGCCGGCCTGTTCGAGGTTGGCCGTCAGGCTCTGGCTGGTCTCCTGAACCTCTCGCAGGGTCTCCTCGGCCACCTCTTCCGCTCCGGCGCTCTGGGCCTCGTCGACTGCGGTCGACAGCGAGTCGATGTTCTCTATTGCGCCGTCGAGGCCCTCGATCATGGAGTCGAAGTCGTCGGACAGCTCGTCCGGCCTATCCAATTCACCGAGTTCGTCCCTGAGGTTCGAGAGCTCCTCCAACGCGACCTCGATTATCTCGCTCGGGTCCTCTTGGGTGAGAGCCTCGCCGCTTAGTTCCCGGAGTGAGGTCTCAGCGTCCTCACAGATCCCGTTGGCCTCCTTCACGAACTCCTCGCGCGACGGTCCGCTATCGCATGCCGCCAGGGCTATCAATGCAAGGAGCACGCTCCACAATCTCGCTCGCCGGTGCATGTGCGGAACTCGTCTCTTCACTGGTCGAACCTACCCAGCCGGAGTCTCATCACTCCCGGGTCACCATGGTTGCGGTCGCTTGCGCGACGGGTCGAACCACGATCTCGTCGACGTCCACGTGACGCGGGCGCGTTACCGCCCACACGATGCAGTCCGCGACGTCGTCTCCCGTCAACGGCTTGAGGCCCTCGTACACTTTGGCGGCTTTGTCGAGATCGCCGTCGAAACGGACCATAGAGAACTCGGTTTCGACCATGCCGGGGGAGACCTCCGTGATCCGAATGGGTCTGCCCAAGAGGTCGATGCGCATGGTTTGGCTGATCGCTCGCACCGCGTGCTTGGAGGCCGTGTAGCCCGCGCCGCCCGGATAGGTCTCGAAACCCGCGATCGATCCCACGTTGACGATGTGCCCTCCGTCACCCGCTTCGAGCTTCGGCAACAGGGCCTGCGTCGTTCGCAGGAGACCCAGCACGTTCGTCTCCATCATCAGTCGAACGCGATCCTCCTCGAGCTCGCCGACGGGTTGCAGCCCGGACGCTAGCCCCGCGTTGTTGACCAGAAGGTCCAGCTCGGTGATCTCCTGCGCAAAAGCCGCGACCGAGCCCCCGTCGGTGACGTCGAGAGGCAGAGGCCGGCCCCCGCTCGCCTCGGCCACCTCCCTGAGCTTGTCCATCCTGCGCGCCCCGAGAACGACGTCGAAGCCCTCGTTGGCCAGCCGGACCGCCGTGGCCGCTCCGATGCCGCTCGATGCCCCGGTGATGACTGCGGTTCCCCTCGTGGTGTTTGCCATGCCACCATTGAAGACCATGAATCCAGAGCTCAGGAACAAAGAGGTCGGAATAATCGGAGCCCCGCTCGACCTGGGCCAGGAGCGGCGTGGAGTCGACATGGGCCCGAGCGCCATCCGGTACTCGGGCCTGTCCGAGCGGCTCGAATCCATGGGCATCAAGGTGACCGACCACGGCGATGCGAGAGCCGAGATTCCGGAGCTCGCCAGCGAGCGCGACGAACGTGCGCGCTATCTTCCCGCCATACTCGGCTCGTGCGCGCTGATCGCCAAGGACGTGGCGAACACGGCGCAGTCGGGGGCCATGTCTCTCGTGCTGGGCGGCGATCATTCGATCGCAATGGGTTCGCTCGCAGGTCTTCACTCGGTCCATGGCCCGGGCGGACTGCTGTGGATCGACGCGCACGGCGACCTGAACACGCCGGACACCTCGCCCTCGGGCAACGTGCACGGCATGCCTCTGGCGGCCGCGCTGGGAGCGTGCGACTTCACGGTCGATGGTTTCGAACCGGCCCCCTGGGTGGAGCCGGGACGCGTGGCGATCGTCGGAGCCCGCCAGCTCGACGAGGGCGAGAAGCGGTTGGTGCACGAAAAGGGGCTGGCGGTCCTGACCATGGCCGACATCGACCGGCGCGGACTCGCATCGGTGATGCACGAGGCCCTGGTCGTGATCGGGGGCCCGGGCTACGTGCACATCTCGCTCGATCTCGACGTCTGCGATCCGGAGATAGCGCCCGGCGTCGGCACGCCGGTGCGCGGGGGCCTGAGCTTCAGGGAGGCCCACCTGGCCATGGAGCTCCTCGCCGAGGCGGGTGTCATCACGTCGATGGAGGTCGTCGAGGTGAACCCAATCCTCGACAACGCGAACCAGACCGGAGACCTGGCGGTGGAGCTGGTCGCCAGCGCCCTGGGAGCGAGCATCCTCTAGCGGTCGGTGCGGTCGGCACCTACCAGCGCGACCAGTGACTCTCGGGAGATACTCATCGTCGAGAAAAGGTTCCGAGGCCCCGGTGCCGCTTGTGCCCGCAGTCACCGCAGTCACCGCGCCTTTCTACGAGAGTCACCACCATCGATGATCGCAGTGGTTTCTGCGCCTAAGTGAGTGGTGTTCTCGGACGGATCCGCCTGACATGCCTGACATGTCAGGCACCCCGCGGGACAAAACGAGAAGACGGCATCGAAGGGACGAATGGGCGCCCGCCTGGGCCTGGAGCGAAGCCTCGATTCGGCATTCATACACGTTTTTGGACTCGGTCCCGCCATGCGGGAACCTCCCGGCTACTCCCGCAGGATTCGACCTTCCATGCCTCCCGCGACGGTTACGACCTCGCCGCTTACATGACCCGAGATGGCGTCCGACGCCAGGGCCACGATCGTGCGCGCGACATCGTCGGCGGCGCCCAGCTTGTCCAGCGCCATCGTGCGCGTGATCTTCGCCACGAAGTCCCGGTCCCCGACGAAGTCACGCGTCATGTCGGTGGCCGTCCACCCTGGAGCGACGGCGTTGACGCGGCCGCGCGGCGCGATTCGCACGACCTCGTTCTTGAGGCTCTTTAGGAAGCCTGCGACGAGGGCACCCTTCGCCGCGGCGTAGTCGCTGTGTCCCGCCTCGCCGAAGATGCCCGCCGTCGAGGCGACGATGACGATATTGCCCTCGCCCGTCTGTTTCACGTGGCGCAGGAAGGCCCGGCAGGAGAGGAAGACGCTGTCGAGGTTGGCCGCGAGGTATCGACGCCAGCGCTCGTAGGACATGTCCCACACCGGAGCGTCTTCGCTCGGCCAGTCCCCGGCATTGGCCACGAGCACGTCGAGCCGGCCGAGCGCGGCCGCGGCGGCGGGGACAAGCTCGTCGGCCTCCGACTCGACCGTGAGGTCGGCCTGCAACACGACGCCGTCGACCTCGAATGCAACCGACTCGGCCCTGGCCTTGCTCGAGCGGTAGTGAACGCCGACGCGGGCTCCCTCGGCGGCGAAGGCGCGCGCGACGGCCGAACCGATGCCACCGGCGGCTCCGGTAACCAGCACGCCCTTACCGCCGAGTCCCGTGTCCATGAAGTGGGACGCTACCCTGAGCGCCGGTGAAAGACGTAGGCATAGTGGGAGTCCCGTACTCCGGCAAGACGACTTTGTTCAAGGCGCTGACGAGCGCGGGGACGGCCGGGGGCCGTTCGAATCAGGCCGTGGTCGACGTACCCGACGAGCGGTTGAAGGTGCTCACCGACCTCGAGGGCTCGAAGAAGACGGTGCACGCCAAGGTGCGCTTCGTCGACGTGCCCGGAGGCCTGACGGCTCAGGGCATCGCCGAGTTCCGCCAGACCGATGCCCTGTGCATCGTGGTGCGCTCCTACGGACCGGATGCCGATCCCGCCGGAGAGCTCGGAACGGTGGAGGCGGAGTTGCTTCTCGCCGACCTCGCGAGCATCGAGTCGGCGCTCGAGAAGGGCCGCAAGAAGGCGCGCTCGTCGGCCGAGGCACGGAGGGAGGTCGACATACTCGAGCGCGCGCACGCCTTGCTCGACTCCGAGCGCTCACTCAGGGAAGAGAAGTGGGACGAGGACGAGCTCAAGTTCCTGCGCGGGTTCGGGGCGCTGACGCTCAAGCCGTGGATCGTCGCCGCCAACGTGGCCGAGGGTGCGAGCGACGAGGTCGGTGGTCTCCCCGACGGTTCGCTCGCGGTCAGCGCGTCGCTGGAAGCCGAGGTCGCGGGGATGGACGAGAGCGAGGCGCGCGACCTGCTCGCCGGTTTCGGTGTCGAGGAGCCGGGGCTCGGCAAGGTGATCCGGGCCTCCTATCGTGCGCTCGACCTCATCACGTTTCTGACCACCGGCGAGGACGAGTCGCGAGCGTGGGAGGTCGGGCGCGGCGCCAAGGCCCCCGAGGCGGCCGGCGTAATCCATTCGGACCTCGAACGCGGTTTCATTCGAGCCGAGGTCGTCCACTACGACGACATCGTGGCCGCGGGGTCGTGGAGCGACGCGAAGGCCCAAGGCCGTCTCAGGGTCGAGGGCAAGGATTACGAGGTCAAGGAAGGGGACTGCCTCAACATCCGCTTCGCCGTCTAGCGGAGCGGCTACTCGTCGTGTCCCGGAAAGACATCCTCTTCCGACTCGTGCCACACGGGGTGATCGCCCGAGGTCTCGACGTTGAAGCCGTAGTCGAACACCAGCGACCCTCCGTAGGTTGCTCCGAAGGCGACGAGGCCCCCTGCGACAACCGAGAGAACCATCCCCACCGCGTTGACGCTTCCCTCATCGAGGCTGCGCGTCAGCAGGTTGACGACCACGAGCGTGGTCACCGTCAACATGACCGCCATATGCCAGTTGGCGGTGCGCCGCGCTTGGGTGTGTTTCGGAGTCGACTTCAGCCAGTCCCAGAACCCCGTGAGGCTCGTCGGGATCGAAACGATCAATCCACCGATGAGCACGTAGGTGGCGGTGTTGTACATGTTCTCTGCGAGTTCTCCGGTTGAGAAGAACGAGATGAGATCGAACGTGAGTGCGAGTAGGTAGGCGGCGACGGGTATGTCGGTGAGTGGCGGATGAAACGGCTTGCCGGCGAAGCCCCTCAGACCCTTGAAGGTCCGGCCCCGAAACGTGATCGCCGGTTTGATCGAGAACAGCCGTGCCATCCAATCCCTCCTTCATGAGCGACTCACCCCTGGACAAGCGTACGCCGCCAACCGAGGTTCAACCCGAAAAGCACATGATCAACGTGCTTCTCCGGTCAGACCTCCATCCTCGAGCGCCAGAGTTCTCTGGCCGAGGAGGGCACTGACCTGACGGGGGAGTGCGCCTGGATTCTCTCGCAGCGAACGGTGAGTGGCTCTTACAATCCGCCAGTTCATCTCCTGGAGGAGATTGTGCTTGCGAGCATCTCGCTGCCATTCTTCGAAGCCGGAGTGCCACCGGTAGCCGTCGGCCTCGATGCCGACTTTCTGCTCCGGCCAAGCGAAATCGATTCGCACGCTCGTCCCGTCCAAGCACGTCACTGTGTACTGGCGCTCGGGGGGATCGAGGTCATGCCGTCTGAGGACTTGCTCGACCTTGATCTCGAGCGGGCTCTCGGTAAGACCTGAGGCGTGCTCGCGAGCGGCGAGCAGATCCTGCAGTGCGGCCGCTCCTTGCCGCCCTTTAGTGCCGATCGCACCTAGACGAGTTCGCAATAGCGGGATGAAGGTCAACCCTCTCCGAAGCGCGTAGTCGAGCACCAGTGCGAGAGTGGTTTCTGTGACAGCACCGCTGATGTCGATGAGTGTTCGGGTCGGTGTGGTCGTCGGAAATCCACGGTGCCGGATCAGGTCCTCGGGGCGGTAGTGAGCGTCATGGTGCACGACGATTTCCGGATGTCGTTTGCGCGTCGCAGTTCCGATTTCCAC
This sequence comes from Actinomycetota bacterium, assembly GCA_009379915.1. Lineage (GTDB taxonomy): Bacteria > Actinomycetota > CADDZG01 > CADDZG01 > WHSQ01 > WHSV01. The sequence continues at coordinate 21,006 of WHSV01000035.1, forward strand.
CGCCCCCGGCGTCACTCCCTCAAAGTCCCCACAGGCGCGCGGCTGTAAGGCCCATGATTACGGCGTCACCGGTCCACAGCCTTGCCGCCTCGAGACTCTGCAGCCAGGGGTCGCCCGCTTCGGTAACCGCGTAGACGCCCGGCAGGATCTTGCGCCACCGCCGGGACTTCAGGCGCCATTGGAGACCCCGTCGCGAGATTCCCGCGGCGCGCGCTTGGCACAGCGTGACGAGCCCTCTTTGGCGAGATGCCATCCGCATGCAACGGTCATCTGGGTCAAGCCGCATGCAGACATTTAAGCGAGGAACTGTGACACATCGAGGTTCGACCCGAGGGGCACATAATTGATGTGCCTACAGGGTCAAACCTCCGGAAACCGCCCCCGGGCCCCCGAGATGCGAGGTCAGATCAGGACGTGGCCCCCGGAGCGACGAGGGTCGTGCACTGCGTCGACCGAGCCGTTGTCCGAGACCGATGCAGCCTGCACCGCGCCGAAGAACATGTGGATGTCGTCGTAGGGCCGCTGCTTGAAGCTGAGTTTGTCGCCCGGCAGGCCGGGCTCGAAGCACAGCGTCTCGCCCTCCGGACGGGGATCGAGGTGAGCTCTGGGTGCGGCGACGGCGTCCTCCAGCGAGTCACCGTCCACCGCCATGCGCATCAGCGTCTGTGCGATCGCTCCCACGATGCGGTCGGCCCCCGGTGAGCCGAGACCGACCACCACCCCGGGCCCCGATGCGATCGTCGGAGCCATGTTCGAGTGGCAGCGGGAGCCGGGGGCGAGCCCGTGCACTCCCAGCGGATTCAATTCCTCCTCACCGAGCGAGTTGTTCAGCATCATGCCGTGAACGACAAGTCCGGCACCGTAGCCGTTGGACTCGGTGATCGAGCAGACATAGCCGTTGGAGTCGGCGGCCGATCCGTGCGTCGTTTCCTGCGAGCGCGTCGTTTGTCGGGTGAATTGATCGATGCTGTCCCTTGTGGACATCCGCCCCTCGTTCAGCGCGTCGATGGCTTCTTGGAATGCGGACGCGACACCGGTTGGGTCTCCGTAACGCTCGCGCCGGTAACCGGTTGCCATTCGCTGAGCTTCGACCAGAGCCCGAAGTCGCTCGACCGGATCCTTCAGGTCGGCCGAGTGGAGAAGCGCCAGCATGTGGACCAGCACGGCACCGCCCACCGCGGGAGGAGGATTGGTGTCGACCCGCCATCCCCACACCTCCGAGATCAGAGCCTGACGAACGAGGGGCTCGCTACGACTGAGGTCCTCCACGGTCATGAAGCCGCCGTCGGCTTGGATCTGGGTTGCGATATCGGCGGCGAGCTCGCCCGAGTAGAAGACCTCGGGCCCCCGCTGCGCGACGAGCTCCAATGCATCCGCGAGCTCGGATTGGACCAGGTCCTCGCCCTCGGACAACGGCTCGCCCCGCGGGGCAAAGATTTGGGTCGCGGCCGGATACTTGCACCACACCGGATCCCAGGTGACCGAGAGATAGTACGAGGCCGTCTTCGACATGGGGAGCCCGTTTCTCGCCGCCCGGATTGCGTCGGCGAAAAGGGCCTCCCATTCGATGTTGCCGTGCAGCTCCCACGCCCGGTGTACGGCGGCCAGTATTCCGGGAACCCCGACCGAGCCGCCCCCGATCCCCGTGTACATGCCGTCGGCGTACTCGGGGAAGTACACGCGCTGCAGCCCTTGCCCTGGCTCGGCCGGCCGGGAGTGGGGCATCGCCGTGTTTCCGTCGAAGATCTCGATCTCGCCCGCGGGCGTTCTCACGAGCACGAACCCCGAGCCTCCGATGGAGCCGAAGAAGGGCTCGGCCACCCAGGCCATGATGGAGGCCGCGAGGCAGGCGTCGACCGCGTTGCCTCCGGCGCGCGCGACGTTGGCAGCTGCCTCTGCACCGGGAACGCTTCCGGCCGCGGCGGCGAGTCGAGGCGTGGACATGGGCGAACCCTACCCCCGAGTTAGCCCAACCAGCCCCGTAGGATTCCGGCGTGCCTCAATCGCAGAACGTGCCCGCGACCTTCGTAGTGGGGGCCGAGCGCGTCGCGAAATGCGAGCCGGATGTGGTCATCCGCCACCTGCTCGATGCCTCTCGATGGCCCGAGTGGCAGCCGGAGATAGTCTCCACTGTCGGGCCCGAGCGCGTCCAGGTTGGAGACGTCGTCCACGGTCACGCCGATCTCCTCGGCTTCGGTGTGGCGGGCCGGGCCGCGATCCACGAGGTGCCCGATGACGGCCTCGTCGAGGACGTCCTGGTCGGCGTTCGGATGAGGGTGAGCTACCAGGTCGAGCAGCGGCGGGACGAGTGCCTCGTTCGAGCGACGATCGTCACCGAGGCTCCCACCGGTATCTCGGGGCGGGTGCTCGGCTTCCTCCTTAAGCGGCGGCTCCGTCGGATGCAGCGCACGGCGCTCGATCGTCTGACACGTTTGGCCGAGGCGCAGTCGAGTACAGGGATAATCGAGCCATGATCATTGGTGCGCACGTCCCCGACGACAAACCCCTCGCGCAGGCCGAATCGGTCGGCGCAGCCGCGATCCAGATGTTCGTCGGCCCGCCGCAGTCGTGGAAGAAACCACCCTCGCGCCCCGACGCCGAGGAACTCAAGGCATCGGACACCCCCATCTACGTGCACGCCCCTTATCTCATCAATGTGGCGTCACCGAACAACCGCGTTCGCATTCCGTCGCGCAAGATTCTCGCCGGCACGCTCGAACGTTCGGCCGAGGTCGGGGCGGCCGGAGTCATCGTTCATGCCGGCCACGCGGAGGACGGGATCGAGAAGGGGTTCATGCGCTGGCGGAAGGTCTTCGAGGAACTGAAGGGTGATGAACCTCCGATCCTGATCGAGAACACCGCCGGTGGCGACAATGCCATGGGCCGCCATGCGGACGTCATCGCGCGATTGTGGGAGCACATCGGAGAGTTCGACCCCTGCTTCTGCTTCGATACCTGTCACGCGCACGCGGGCGGCGAGGAGCTCGGCGATGTGATCGAGCGTCTGCTCGCCGCCACCGGAAAGATCGATCTCGTGCATGCCAACAGTTCACGCGACGCTCCGGGCAGCGGGCGAGATCGCCACGCCAACTTCGACGAGGGCCAGATCGACGTCGACGTCATCGTGGACATGGTGAAGGCGTCGAAGTCCTCGGTTGTCATTTGTGAGACGCCGTGGACGGGTATAGCGAACGACATTGAGATTCTTCACCAACACGTCTAGCGGTTCCTAGCACCGCGAAGGAGGAGGGTCATGACGAACGGGCATCCGCCGCAGGGCGGGCAGCCTCCACCTGGGGGCAACCCGCCGGAGGGCCAGACTCAGTATCCGCAACAAGGCCCCCAATATCCTCAGCAGGGGCAGCCTCAGCCCGGGGGCGCGTACCCTCAGCATCCTCAGCAGCAAGGTGGGTACGGGCAGTATCCGCAGGCTCCCAACCCCTACCAGAGTGGCCCGAGCGGTCCCCGCGCCAACTTCGGCCAACGACTTCTCGCCTACCTCTTGGACTCCGTCATCGTTTTCGTGCCGATGCTTATCGTCTTCGGACTTCTTGGTGGATTCGACGACATCAGTGAAGACACGAGTCAGATTCAGCCCTTCGGAGGGGGTGACGACATCCTGTTCGGGCTGTTTGCATTGGCCGTCACTATGTCGTATTTCACCTTCCTCGAAGGCAGCCCATCAGGTCAGACCATCGGTAAGAAGGCTCTAAGCATCAGGGTGATCGGTCAGGAAACGGGTGGACCGATCGGATACGGTCGGGCCCTTGCGCGTAACGCCGTGCGCAGCTTGCCGAGCTACGTTCCTGTGCTCAGCTGGTTCTGGGGATTGCTGGACGGTCTCTGGATGTTGTGGGACAGGGAAAATCAGACCCTGCACGACAAAGCCGCCAAGACGTTGGTGGTTCCGGTCGCGGCGTACCCGATCCAGCGACAGGGTGACGCGAGTCAGCAGCAGAGTTACGGCCAGCCTCAGCAGACCACCGGCCAGCAGGCCTTCGGCCAGCAACAACAGGGCTACGGACCGCCGCCGGGGAGGCCGCCCCCAAGTGAGCCCCCGCTGGGAGGCTAGGACCCGACCTGCTAACCCAGCGAGGTCTTGAGTTCCTCGACGTGCGAGCGCGAGCTCACTCCGTACAGCGCCTGTTCGATCTTTCCATTGGCGTCGATGACGAAAGTCGACCGCCGCACCATGAGGGGGATGCTCTCGAACTTCCCGAAGACGCCCGCGGTCCCGTATGCCTTGGCGAGGCCCATGCCTTCGTCGACCAGCAGGGGGAAGTTCAGCCGGTACTTGGATGCGAACGCACTGTGCGAGTCGGCTCCCTGAGGACTCGCGCCCAGAACGATGTAACCGGCATCGGTGAAGTCACTCTGAGCATCGCGGAAATCGCAGGCCTCCCGGGTGCAGCCCGGCGTGTCGTCGGCGGGGTAGAAGTACAGAATCACCTTCTTGCCCCGGAGGTCGCTCAACCGCCAGGCCTTCCCGTCGGCATCCTGCGCCTCGAAGTCGGGTGCGTCGTCTCCCGCTTCTAGTTTCGCCATTTACCGCCTCCTGGTTTCCTCAACGGTGCCACCGCTTCTAGGGAACCATGCGCTCGAGGATTTGTTCCTGCAGCCATCCGAGCCAGTGAAGAGTGTGAAGGGGAGCGAACGCGGGGTCGTCCGGGTCCGGCTCGAGGTTCATCGTGGCCTCCGTTACCTCGAGGCGGGTCCCGATTGCAAGTCGCATGTCGGTCAGAGTGCGCACCCAGGCCTCGGCGTCCTCTTCGGCGAGATGTGCTTTGGTCGGGCCCCCGTTCCCGAGTGACTCGGCCACCCGATCGAGCGCCTCGAGCTTGGCCGCACTGAGATCGCCTCCGGTCAGGTCGCGATACGCCTCCGAGTCCTCGGCGTCTTCGTAGGCATCGGGGAACAGCCGAGCGCGGACCGCATCTGTCGCGTCCGTCTCTTTGACGAGCGCTCGCATCTGCTCGACGAGGTCGCGCAGTATCCCCGCCTCGGTCGCGTTCAACCTCAGGGGGATGTCACTCACTCTTGCTCAACGTCGCCCAGAGTCCGTAGCCGTGCAGCCGAAAGCAGTCCATCTCTGCCTTTTCGCGCGGCCCGCTCGAGACGACCGCCTTACCCTTGTAGTGCACGTCGAGCATCAACTTGTGCGCTTTCTCGTAGGGGTAGCCGAAGAGCTTCTGGAACACATATGTGACGTAGGTCATCAGATTGATCGGGTCGTTCCAGACGATGACGAGCCACGGCCGATCGGCCTCGACCACCTCGTGGATGTCGGATTCGCGCTCGACGTCGGGGGCGACCGTCGGCTGTTTCATAGGGCCCATCGTGCCACCTTCCCCTCGCTCTCGGCGCGCTGGGCCGCTACCGGAAGGCAGGGCAAGCGCACAAGCTCTTGACCAGGGGTTCGGAGCCTTTGGCCTTTTCTTGACCGGGGGTTCAGAGAACCCGGCCATTCAGTTGACCGGAGGGTCAGAGACTTCGCGATTTTTCTAGAGAAACTTTGCCGAGAATGCGGATTCTCTGGTAACGGAACTGCGCCAATCGAGTCTTGTGTAGGGGAGGGTCGCACAATCCGCACGCACACGGGCAGGGAGGTTCGTGCACGTAATGGAGATTCGCGCCGTCGACGACGTCATGCTTCAAGAAGTCGACGACGAAGCCTAAGCCGCTGGCACGGCGAGAATCTCGAGACGCCGACTCTACCGGCGCTGTGCATGCGTCGTTTTCGCGTTGTGAAAGGCGCGGACTGCATTTTGCGGAATCGTGCGCACTGCAGATTACACAGACGAACGGAATCCATAGAGGAGGAAACGATCAAGTGAGAGCTGGACTCTTTCCGGGACAAGGCATCCCGGCGGGCACCGTGCTCGAGTGGTTGCCCGAAGACGATTCGCTGATCACCGAGGCACAGATGACGCTCGGGTATCCGCTTCGGCGACGCGTCAAGATCACGGCTCGTCGCAAGGGCGCGCTCCTCGCGACCGAACTCGCACAGCCTGCGATCCTCGTTGCGAGCGTTCGTTCGTGGCGAGACGCCGATGCTCACTTCGACTTCTACGCGGGGCACAGCCTGGGCGAGTACTCGGCATTGGTTGCCGCGGATGCGCTGAGCTTCACCGACGCGCTCCGGATCGTAAGCGTTCGAGGCGAGGCAATGAATGCTGCAAGCAAGGCGACGCCGGGTTCGATGGTCGCCCTGCTCGGCATGGGCATCGACGCTGCCAGCAAGATTGCAGAGCAGGCTGGTGTGCAAGTCGCCAACGACAACGCTCCGGACCAGGTCGTTCTCGCGGGTTCGGAGGAGGGGCTCGAGAAAGCGGCTACACTCGTGAGTGACGCAGGGGCGCGCTCGGTGCTGCTCGAGGTATCGGGTCCGTTCCACACCGAGGGCGTGGCGTCCGCCGCCGTCGATCTGCGTGAGGCTCTCGACTCGGTCGACATTCGCCGGCCCAGGGTCCCTGTCATCTCGAACGTCACCGGTCGGCCGTACGGCTCGCCGGACGAGATCAGAGAGCTTCTTGTGTCTCAGCTCACCCACCCCGTGAGGTGGAGAGAGAGCGTCGAGTACCTCTGGGCTAAAGGAGCTCGCGATTTCGTGGACTTCGGTCCCGGGAAAGTCGTGGCGGGGCTAGCGACCCGCATTACCCGCAATCTCAAGAACAAGGAGGTGCCCGTTGGTGCCTGAAGCGGCAACACTCGAAGATTTTGCACCGGCCCCCGAGGTCACGCATATCGAGGAGAAGGTCATCGTTGCTCCCTGCGCGGGGCGCTTCTATCCGCTTCCGCCCGAGGTCTTCACGACCGAGGGTGAGTGGGTCGACGCCGGCCAAGCGGTCGGCGAAGTCCTGGTGAACGACGAGCGGAGGCCCGTCACGTCACCACATCGCGGCTGGATGATGGGAATGCTCGCCGTCAGTGGCCAGCCCGTGCGTTCGGGCGAGGCGCTGTTCTGGGTGCGGGGTCGATGAAAGGTTCGAGCATCACCGGGATCGGCGTGCACGTCCCGGATGGCGAGCTCAGGAACGACGAGCTCGCCGAGCGCCTCAACGTCAGCGAGGAGTGGATCTTCGGGCGCACCGGCATTCGCAGCCGCCACATCGTCGGCGACGCAGATTCGAGCTCGTCGCTCGGTACTGTCGCAGCGCAGCGTGCGCTCGATCACGCCGGACTGGTTGCCGGCGATCTCGACACGATCATCACCGCCACCATCTCGCCGGATCTCCAGTTTCCCGCCACCGCGTGTTTGATCCAGCATTCCATTGGCGCGACCAATGCCGCTGCGTTCGACCTCGGTGCGGGTTGTTCAGGGTTTCTGTTCGCTCTCGCTCAGGCGAAGGCTCTGGTTGAGTCGGGATCGGCCCGCAGAGTTCTAATCGTGGGGGCGGATGTGCTTACCCGCTGCGCCGATCGCAACGACCGTCGTTCGAGCATCTTGTTCGGAGACGGGGCCGGCGCGACCGTCGTCGAGGGCATCGACGCTCCCACGGAGATCGGTCGTTTCGTGTTGCGTACCGACGGATCGAGTCCCGAGTTGCTGTGCGTGCCGAAGGACAGCCCTTACATCCAGATGAACGGGCGCGAGGTCTACAAGGCCGCGGTCGCGGGCATGACCGAAGTGGTGAGCGACGCCATCGACTCCGAGGGCCTGGACCTCGACAAGACCTGGCTCGTTGCTCATCAAGCCAACGCCCGGATCCTCGAGGCCGTCGCCAGACGGCTGGAGTGGCCCGAGCACAGGGTGATCGTCAACATCGAACACTACGGAAACACGTCGTCCGCGTCGATTCCGCTGGCGCTGAACGAGGCGATGGACGACGGACGATTGCAGGATGGCGACGACGTCATGCTGACGGCGTTCGGTGCGGGCTTTGCGTGGGGCGCAGGATTGATTCGCTGGCGCATCCCGTCTCCGACGAAGCGGAAGGAAGTCCAGAGAGAGGCGCTTCATGTCTGAAGTTGCACTCGTCACCGGCGGTTCGCGCGGCATCGGCCGAGCGATCGCCGAGGCTCTCGCGTCCGATGGCTACGCGGTTGCGGTCAACTTCGTCAGCAACGAGGGGGCCGCCAAGGACACCGTCGAGTCCATCGAATCGGCCGGAGGCAAAGCCATTACGGTCCAGGCCGACGTGGCCGATTCCGAGCAGGTCGACGCAATGTTCACCCAGGTCGAGGAAAGTCTCGGCCCGGTCGTGGCTCTGGTCAACAACGCCGGCGTCCGCGCAGACGGGCTGGCACTCGGCATGAAGGACGACGCGTTCCGCCGGGTCATCGAGACGAACCTCTTCGGAACCTTTGCCTGCACCCGACGTGCGTTGCGATCGATGCTGAAGTCGCGCAGGGGCCGGGTCGTCAACATCACGTCCATCTCGGGGATCCACGCAAGTCCGGGCCAGGCGAACTACTCGGCGGCAAAGGCGGGAGTCATCGGGTTGACCAAGACGATCGCGGCGGAGGTCGCCAGCAAGGGCATCTCGATCAACGCCGTTGCCCCCGGATTGATCCAGACCGATCTGACGTCGGATCTCAACGAAAAGCAGCGCGAAGCTATCCAGGGCCGGGTTCCCGCGAAGCGTGTCGGCACGCCCGACGACGTCGCTTCGCTGGTGTCGTGGCTCTGCTCCGACAAAGCGAGGTACATCACGGGCGCGGTCTACCCGGTGGATGGCGGGCTGACCGCCTAGCACGCGGACGGCCCGATCAAACTGAAGCAAGGAAACAGGTAGAGCAGGCAGTCAACCGTGAAGGAGGCAGACGAGAATGTCTGAGAAGCAGCAGGAGATCTACGGAGTCATAAAGGAGCACCTCGAAGGCCGTGGAATCGAGAGCGGCGACATCACCATGGAGGCCGACCTGGCCGGAGATCTGGGGCTCGACTCGCTCGACACCGTCGAACTGACGCTCGCGCTCGAGCAGCAGTACAACATCGAGATCCCCGATGAGGAGCTCACCGACCTCGCGAGGGTCAAGGATGCAGTGGAGCTCATCGAGAAGAAGGTGTCTGTCGGAACATGACTCAGCGCGCTACATCGAACGACCGCAGAGAAGTAGTCATCACCGGAATCGGTGCCGTTACCCCCATCGGGATCGGCGTCGAGGCGATGTGGGATTCACTGATGGCCGGTCGCTCCGGAGTCGGTGCGCTTACGCATTTCGACCCGGGCAAGTTGCCGGTCAGCATCGCCTCTCAAGTCGATGATTTCGACGCGGCCGATTACATGGATCGGCGCGAGATAGGCCGTAACGACCGCTTCACCCACCTCGCGGTGGCGGCCGCTCGCCTGGCGATCGAGCACGCCGAGATCGATTCGTTCGACGCGCCCCCCGAACGCGTGGGCGTCATCGTCGGCTCGGGTATCGGTGGCATCGGGACAATTGAGCGAGAGAAGGAACTGTACCTCGAGCGGGGGCCGCGCGCCGTAAGCCCGTTTACGGTTCCAAAGCTGATGCCGAATGCCGCAGCCGCGTCGATTGCGATGAAGCACGGTCTCAAGGGCATCAACTACGCCCCTTCGTCGGCGTGCGCTACCGGAGCTCACGCGCTCGGCGAGGCATACCGCGCCATCAAGGACGGCGTTGCCGACGTGATGCTTGCGGGAGGAACAGAAGCAGCGATTACTCCGCTGTCGGTCGCGGCGTTCTGTCGCATGCAGGCCCTTTCCACGCGCAACAACGATCCCGAGCACGCGAGCCGACCCTTCGATGCAGACCGAGACGGTTTCGTGTTCGGTGAGGGTGCCGGAGTGCTCGTGCTGGAAACGCGCGAAGCCGCAGAGAAGCGCGGCGCACCGATTCTGTGCACGCTCGCCGGTTACGGAGCTTCGGCCGACGCGTATCACGTGACTCAGCCGGATCCCGAGGGAGCCGGCGCGATCACGGCCATACGCAATGCGCTCGAGGATGCAGACGTTCGGCCGGACGAGGTCGACTACGTCAACGCTCACGGAACCTCGACTCCGTACAACGACCGTGTCGAGACCATTGCGATCAAAACGGCCTTCGGCAACGAGGCGAAGAAGATCGCCGTGTCATCGACCAAGTCACAGATGGGTCACCTGCTCGGTGCGGCCGGCGCCATCGAGGCAGCCATTTGCGCGCTTGCGATCACACGTGGGATAGCGCCTGGAACGACCAACTACCAGACGGCCGATCCGGACTGCGACCTCGATTACGTGACCGAAGGCCCGCGCAAACTCGACATCAACGTCGCCGTGTCCAACTCGTTTGGCTTCGGGGGACAGAACGCAGTGCTTGCGTTCACCGGTCTCGAGAGATCTCGTCGATGAACATGGGGCAGACCATCGTGGTTGACGGTGGTACCTCCTTGCTTGCCTCATGATCGGGATCGACGTCGTGGACGTGGCGCGCCTCGCTGTGGCTCTAGAGCGAACGCCGTCGCTCGAGGCGCGCCTGTTCACGGAGGCAGAGCGAGGCTATTGCAAATCCAAGAGAGACCCGGTGACACGTTTTGCCGGGACGATGGCGGCCAAGGAGGCCGTCATCAAGGCTCTGCGACTCGGGCCCCTCAACGCGTGGGCCAGGCGCATAGAGATCACGAGGGAGCCGGGGGGAGAGCCCTACGCGCGCGTCGAGGGCCGTTCGGATCGACTCCCCGTTTCCATCAGCCACGACGGCGGAGTGGCCGTCGCCTGCGCGTTAGTGCTTCCTGGGCTGGACGGCGTGCCCTCCGAACTCGTGCCTGAGAGCCGCGATCATTCGGTTGGTAAAGGTGTCGTCCCGGCGCGAGGCGAAGCGATTGAACAACGCAACCGCAATGGCGGGCGCGGGAGTCCGCTGATCGATCGCAGCTTCGATCGTCCAGCGACCCTCGCCGGAATCCTCCACGAATCCGGAGATTCCCTCTAGTCCGGGGTCCTTCTTGAGCGCGCTCGCCGCGAGGTCGAGCAGCCAGGAACGCACGACACTTCCGTGGCGCCACACCTCGGCGATCTCGTCCACTTTCAGGTCGAGGTCGCTGTTCGCCAGGATGTCGAATCCCTCTCCGTAGGCCTGCATGAGCGCGTACTCGATTCCGTTGTGAACCATCTTGGTGAAGTGACCCGCCCCGGGGCCGCCGACGTGCGCGTAACCGTCCTCGGGGGCGAGCGTTTGGAAGATCGGTTCGAGTGCTTCGAAGTTCTGCCGATCGGCTCCGATCATCAGGCAGAAGCCCTCTTCCAGTCCCCAGACGCCACCCGATGTGCCGGCATCTACAAAGCCGATCCCGTCTTTCTTGAGAGCGGTGGCGTGATCGATGGAGTCGGTGTAGTGGGAGTTTCCCCCGTCGACGATCTTGTCGTCCTCGGCGAGATACTCAGAGAGCGCTTCGACGGTCGAATCGGTGATCTCACCTGAGGGCACCATGACCCAGACCGCCCGAGGGGGCTCGAGCTTGCTCACGAGGTCCGCGAGGGAGTTCGCCTTCGTCGCATTGTCGGTCAGTTCGGTTATGCGCGAGGCCGCTTCGGGGTTGATATCGAAGGCGACGACGTCGTGGCCACCCCGGCACAGGCGCAGGGTCATGCCGGCGCCCATCTTTCCGAGACCCACCATTCCAAGCTGCACGTCGAACTCCTCCCAAAGAACTCGATTGCGCGTTAGCCTTGAGACAACCTACTTCCGTGAGTTGCCAAGGAGATTCGATGCAGGAGAGGTTCGAGGTGCCCGACGTCTCGTGCGAGCACTGCAAGAGCGCCATCGAGGGGGCCTTGAGGCCGCTCGCTGGTGTTCAGAGCGCGCTGGTGGACGTCGACGGAAAGACGACGATCGTCGACTATGACGAGAACGTGATCGATCGAGGTGCGATCGCCGCGGTGATCGAGGAAGAGGGATACCCGGTCTCGACTTGACGGGGTCAGTCGTCGAGTTCGGCGGTGAGCCGCTGGGGAGCCGCCAAGCGCCACGACTCGGTAAGGATCTCGCGCAGCTTGTCCCCCTCCACCGCGTTCAGTCGTACGAGCACGAAGCCGTAGTTCTCGTAGTGAGGGGTGACGAAGTAGACGTCGGGCGCCGAATCGATCAAAGCGGCGCGCTCGTCTCGATCGACCTTGACCACGAGCACGTCGCCCTCCTCGCGCAGCCGGGCGAACAGCTTCCGGTGAACCTTGAACGCAGGCGTGCCGTAGGAGGTGGTCTCCTCGGCTCCGGGAAGGGCGAGCGAGAGCTCTCGGACGACTTCGAAATCCACCATGAGGATGATCGTCGCCGATTTCGGCGAGGGGGTCGAGCCACAGAGGAGCGGCGGACACCTGGACTGTCCAACTACAATCGGGGGCC
>WHSV01000036.1 GCA_009379915.1 Actinomycetota bacterium
GTTGGTTAGTCGGCCGCTACCGATTCGGTCAGGTCGATGCCCGGCAGGCCCTGGTCCATCATCGCCAGCTCCAGGAGATCGACGATTCCGATCACACTGCCCGCGCTTACTACTGGAAGGCTGCGGATGTGGTTGCGAGCCATGAGTCGCTGCACTTCGAGCACGTCCTCTTCGCCGTCGACGTAGACCGGCGTGCCTCGCTGCAGCTCGGTGAAGGTGGCGCTCATCAGGTCGACACCCTCGGTCTGGAGCAAGGAGGCAAGCCATTCGAGCGTGTCGGACGCGGGATCGACCCACGGCTTGGAGGTGATGACCCGGCTGACTTTCCTGGTGGGACGTCTCATCGGAGGCACGGTGCTCACCAAGCTACCCAAACCACGCAGTTAGTACCACGATCTCCCATTGAGATTCTGTGAAGAAGTCCCCTCAGGGGCCCCCTTTGCGCTCTTGTGAAGCTTGGCACGAGGGGCACCAATAGACAATGCGCTCGGAACCGTATGAAGACTGGTCCGCCTTGCGTATGGGGGTCCCGCAGCGCCGGCAGGGCTCGTCCTTGCGGCCGTACACCCAGTGGGTTCGCCCGGGAAGATCGACGCCGGTCGTTACGTGCCTCGCCGAGTAGCGATTGACCTCGAGAAGCCGCTTGGCGAGGTCGACCACCCCTCGGTGATCGGCGACCTCGGACACGGGAGTCCACGGATCGAGCCCCCTCAAAAAGCAGAGCTCGCAGCGGTACACGTTGCCCACACCCGCCATCACGGTCTGGTCGAGGAGCGCCTCGCCGATTGCCATCTCGGTCCGCGCCTCGAGTCTGGCGGTCGCCTCCTCTGGGTCCCAGTCGTCACCGAGGAGATCGGGACCGAGGTGCCCGACGACGTCGTCCTCCCGTTCGGTCGGCATGAGGTCCAGCACGGGGATGCGAAAGCCGACCGCCTGCCACTTCTCGGTCTCGAGCACGACGCGGGCCTCGAACCCCGGTGATCGCCATCGCTGTCCGTGCCGGTAGAGGTGCCACGAACCGTCCATCATGAAGTGAGTGTGAAGAGTCAGGTCTCTCTCGAACCGCCAGAGTAGATGCTTCCCGCGCGCCACGACGTCGAGGGTCCTCCGCCCTGAGAGATCGGTCGTCGCGTAGCGCGGGACACGAAAATCGGTGCGGACGAGCTCGTCCCCGGCCAGCGCTTGGCGAAGGTTGTGGCCGGCGAGCCAGACGGTGTCGCCCTCAGGCACGCAGCCGGAGTCCGCGGGAGGTGAGGCGCAGACCCGCGTCGACGAGAGCCTCGGCGAGCGGAGTGTCCATCACGGCCTCGCCGTCTGCCTTCTCGACCGCAAGCTTCCCCAGGAGTCCTTCGCGCGCGGCGAGGACGAGGGCGTCGATGGCCGGCCGCAGTACCGCGTCGTCGTCCGCATATGACAACAGCGTCCGGCCCCCCTTCTCGACGTACAGAGCCAGCCGGCCGTCGACCAACACCACCACCGCGCCCGCCTTTCGGCCCGCGCGCCCGGTCCGTTTTCCCGACCCGTTCGAGGATCTGTCCTCGCGCTCCGGCCACGGCAGCGCCGCGCCGTACGGGTTGGCGGGGTCGGTCGCGGCAAGAACCGCCGTCGACGTCCCGTCGCCGTCGTTTACCAGCGAGCGCATCCGGTCGACCGCGCCGGCAAGCGCGAACTGAGCCCCGCCGAGGCCGTCGACGAAGTAACCGCGCCGGCAGCCACCCGACTCCTCCATCGCCTTGAGCACCGGGTAGATGCCCGCGAAGCCGCCGGGCACCCGTTCTGACGCGAGCGCTCCTCGGGTCAGGATGCCGTGCCGCTCGAGGAGTTGCTCGGTGAGGGCGTGCGCTCGCCTCGTGTTGTCGGTCGACCGATCCGGCACGAGGCTCCAGCGCCCCGCCCCGGCCGGAGGACCGAGGCGCGAGGGCCACGCCGGCCCCCGCCGACGGCGCCGGCTCGGCCGGGAGAGTCCCCGGCCACCCCCCAGCAGCGAGCGAAGCGGCGCCAGCGTGTCGTTGGTGACGAGCCCCGCCCAGACCAGCTCCCATACCGACAGCAACAACTCGGAGTCGTCGGTCGAGCCCGTCGCCTCGGCGATCTGTCTGAAGAACGACGCTCCCCGAGCGGCCAGGGCCTCGTGAACCGCGCGCGCGTCGGCCGAGAGGTCTGCTTCGACCGGAGCCGGCAGGAGCAGGCCGGCGCGATCCGCCAGGGCGAAGCTGATCCAGCCGTCGTCGCTTCCCAGAGGTCCCGCGCCGCACCACACGAGCTCGCCGGACGCGCACAGCTCGTCCAGCAACGCGGGTCTGTATCCGGGAAGTCGCGCCCGCATCATCGTGCGCTCGAGCGCGGAGGCGACGAGCGGCACTCCTTGAAGCTGTTCGATGACCCTGAACATGTCGTCCATGGATGCGGCTCGCAGCCCGTCACTGCTCCGCTGCGGCTCCATCCCGTGCCACACCTGAGCGAACCGGGCGAGAGCATCGGGTGGGGCGGGCTCGACCTCTTTTCTGAATGCCGCCAGCGACATCCGGCGCAGTCTTCGCAGGACCTCGACGTCGATCCACTCGCGACCACTTCCTCCGGGCCGGTACTCGCCCTCGAGCACACGCCCGTCGACCTCGAGTCGTTGTAGCGCGGAACGCACGACTCCCGCGCCGAGCCCGTAGCGTCGGGCGACATCCTCCGGGACGAAGGGGCCGCGCCGGGCCGCGAACCGACCGGTGAGATCTCCGACCGCATCCGCAGCGGGCTCGAGGAACGCGGCCGGCACTCCGGGCGGCAACGCGGAACCGAGGGCATCGCGGTAGCGCGCCGCGTCTTCGATCGCAATGAAGCGCTCCTCGCCCGCGACGCGAAGCGACAGAGCCCGGCGCGATGACTGAAGGTCACGCAGCCACGACTCGACCCGCGCGGGGTGCTGGGAACGCGCCTTGATCTCCTCGGTGCTCAGGTCACCGAGGAGTCGCAGCGCGTCGTGCAGATCATCCGCGTCGCGCACCTTGCGCTCGTCGATCAGAAGCTGAAGCTCGAGCTCGAGCTGGGTCAGCGCGGCGTCGTCGAGCAACTCCCGGAGCTCCTCGCGTCCCATGATCTCGGCGAGCAGGGAGCGGTCGAGGCTTAGAGCCTGCGCGCGCCGCTCGGCAAGCGGCACGTCCCCCTCGTACAAGAAGGACGCGACGAAACCGAACTGAAGTGAAGACGCGAACGGCGAGGGCGCGGGGGTCTCGACCTCGACGATTCGAACCTCGCGGCGCGCGATCGCGGCCATCAACTCGCTGAGCGCGGGCAGGTCGAAAACGTCCTGGAGACACTCGCGGTACGCCTCGAGCACTACAGGGAACGACTCATGCCTGCTCGCCACCTGCAGCAGCTTTGCGCTTCGCTGGCGCTGTTGCCACAGCGGCGTCCTGGTTCCCGGACGGCGGCGCGGCAAGAGCAGCGAACGAGCCGCGCACTCTCTGAACCGGCTTGCGAACAGGGCCGAGCTTCCGACCTGAGAGGTCACGATCTCGGTGATCTCGTCCGGATCGAAGGTCACGAAGCGGCCCGGCGGTGCCTGGTCGGCCTCCGGGAGACGAACGATGATGCCGTCGTCCGTGTATATGCACTGCACTTCGAGCCCGAGCTCGTCGCGCACGCGCGCCTCGATCGCCTGAGCCCACGGAGCGTGCACGCGCGCACCGAAGAAGGAGTGCACGCACACGCGCCAGTCGCCGATCTCATCTCGAAAACGCTCGACGACGATCGTTCGGTCGTCCGGGACGTTGCCGGTCGCGTCCTTCTGCTCTCCGAGATACTGCACGAGGTTGCTGGCCGCAAGGTGATCGAGCCCCGCGGCCGCAAGGCGCGCCTGGCGGCCCGAATCATTGGTGTGCGTCACGTCGCGCACGAACGCGCCCAGGGCCCGCCCGAGCTCGATCGGCCGCCCCGGCGCATCCCCGTGCCAGAACGGCATGTTCCCGCCGGCACCGGGCGCGGGGGTGACGAGCACGCGGTCGTGACTGATCTCCTCGATGAGCCAGCTGGACGTCCCGAGCACGAACGTGTCCCCCGGCCGGGACTCGTAGACCATCTCCTCGTCGAGCTCGCCGACGCGCGCCCCACCTTCCGTCGCGAGGAAGACACCGAATAGACCCCGGTCCGGAATCGTCCCGCCCGAGGTCACCGCCAGGCGCTGGGCCCCCCGCCGCCCCGAGAGCACACCCGTGCCTCGGTCCCAATTGAGGCGCGGCCTGAGCTCGGCGAACTCGTGACTCGGGTAGCGGCCCGACAACATGTCGAGCGTCGCCTCGAGCGCGCTGCGAGGAAGCTCGGCGAAAGGGGCCGCTCGCCGCAGGGTCTTCTCGAGATGGTCCACCTCCCAGTCGTCCATCGCCACCATCGCGACGATCTGCTGAGCGAGGACATCGAGTGGGTTGCGCGGGTAGTTCATGGCCTCGATCGCACCCTGCTGCATGCGCTCGACCACCACCGAGGTCTCGAGCAGATCGCCGCGGAACTTGGGAAAGAACACTCCGCGGCTGACCTCGCCGACCTGGTGCCCGGCGCGACCCACGCGCTGAAGTCCCGACGCGACCGAGGAGGGCGACTCGACCTGGATCACGACGTCGACGGCCGCCATGTCGATCCCCAGCTCGAGCGAGCTGGTGGCAACCACGGCGGGAAGCCGGCCGGCCTTCAGCTCTTCTTCGATGAGCGTGCGCTGCTCGCGCGCGACCGAGCCGTGGTGAGCCCGCGCCACCGTCAGGTCATCGAACTCGCCTCTCTCGCTTCTCTCCTCCCGCCCGCCCTGCTCGCTCTCGCTCACTCTCTCGTTCGCGATCTCGTTGAGGCGCGTGCACAGTCGCTCGGCCACACGGCGGGCGTTGACGAAGACGATCGTCGACTTGTGCGCCTCGATGAGGTCGAGCAGTTTCTCCTCGACGTGCGGCCAGACGCTATGTGCCGCGACCACGGCATCGGCGCGTTCGGACACTTCGGGAACCTGCGCCGCGGCCTCGAACGCTGCGTCTCCGCCATGGTCGCGGGCGTGTGCGGGCGGGCCCGACACCGCCGGGTCCGCCATGTCCTCGACAGGGACCACCACGGAGAGGTCGAAGTGCTTCTCGCTCGGCGGGTTGACGACCCTGACCGGCCGCCGCCCCCCGAGGAACTCGGCGACCTCTTCGGGGGGCCTCACGGTTGCGGAGAGCCCGAGGCGCTGCGCCGGGCGCTCGAGCAACTCGTCCAGCCGTTCGAGGCTGAGCGCCAGGTGAACCCCGCGCTTGTTGTGCACCAGAGCGTGGACCTCGTCGACGATCACGGTCTCGACGTAGCGCAATTGCTCGCGAGCGCGCGACGTGAGCAACAGGAAGAGCGACTCGGGAGTCGTGATCAGGATGTCGGGAGGAGACGAAGTGAAGCGACGCCGTTCATCCTGCGGGGTGTCACCGGTCCGCACCCCGACGGTCACATCGGGCACGGATGCGCCCAAGCGCTGAGCGGCGGCCGTGATGCCGGCGAGTGGGACGCGCAGGTTTCGTTCGACGTCGACCGCCAGAGCCTTCAACGGAGAGATGTACAGCACCCTCAGCCGCTTGCTGGGATCTACCGGCTCGCCCGTCAGCAGCCGGTCGATAGACCACAGGAATCCGGCGAGTGTCTTGCCCGAGCCGGTCGGCGCGATGACCAGGGCGTTGTCGCCCGCCGTGATGGCGTCCCAGGCCCCCGACTGCGCGGCCGTTGCACCTTCGAACGCGCTCGAGAACCATCGCCGGGTGGGCTCGGAGAAATGCCGGGTGTCGTTGTGAAGGGGCGGGTTCGTCACTCGCCCATTGTCTCGCGCGCCCGTGACAACCTGCTCGGGGCTTCATCCGACGCCGCGCCCCCGAACCGCAATACGACCGCTCCCAGCCCCGCCGCCAGCACCGAGGCGAAGAGGATCCCGACCTTGGCCTCATCGATGAGGGCCGCATCGTCGAAGGCAAGCTCCGTGATGAAGAGAGAAACGGTGAAACCGATTCCGGCGATCGCCGCGGCCCCCACGATCTGCCGGCCGGACACCCCTTCGGGGACCTCCGCGAAGCCGATCCGCTGAGCCGCGTAGGCGAAAAGTGAGATCCCGGCCAGCTTTCCGACCACGAGCCCCGCCACGATTCCCAGGGTGACCGGAGAAGAAAGCGCATTCGAGACGTCGTCGCCGGTCAGAGCGACGCCCGCGTTGGCGAGAGCGAAGATTGGAATGACGACGAAGCTCGTCCAGGGATGCAGAACGTGCTCGAGGTACTCGCCCACGGCGACTCGTTCCTGGGTTCGGAGGCGCCAGGCACGGACTTCGTGTGGCGCGAATCCCTCGCTCTCGCCATCCTCGAGCCGATCGGGGTCCGGATCGAGCGACCCGACGGGCTCCTTCGACGGATCCCGGCGGGGTCGTACCGGAGTCATGAGCCCCAGAACAACCCCGGCGATGGTGGCGTGCACGCCCGATTCGTAGGTGGCGAGCCACGCCGCGGCTCCCACCAGGACGTAGAGAGGAATCCAGATGACCCGAATGGCGCGGAGTAACGCAACCAAACCGAAGAGCCCTCCGGCGACCAGAAGGGCGACCGGATTGAGGTCGGACGTGTAGAACAGCGCGATCACGACGATCGCCCCGATGTCGTCGGCAACCGCCAGGCTCAGCAGAAAGACCTTCAATGAGGGATGAATCCGGCTCCCGAAGAGCGCCAGGATCCCCACCGCGAAGGCGATGTCGGTCGCCATCGGTATGCCCCACCCCGCCGATCCGGCACCGCCGAAATTGAACGCGGTATAGATCAGAGCGGGAACGACCATTCCACCGAGGGCCGCAACCGAGGGGAACGCGGCCTTCTTGGTATCGCTCAACTCGCCCATGGCGAGCTCGCGTTTCACCTCGAGCCCCACGACGAAGAAGAACAGGACCATCAGCGCGTCGTTGACCCAGTGCTGGAGATCCTCGGCGATGGTGTATCCCCCGACCCCAATCGATATCTCGGTGCTCAAGAGGGTCTCGTACGAGTCACTCAGGGGCGAGTTGGCCCAGATGAGCGCGGCGGCGGCCGCCACGAGCAGCACCACCCCACCGGCGACCTCGGTATCGAGAAACTCACGAAAGGGCCGCGCAACCAGGCGTGGGACGGGGCGGTCGCTGGCGAGCCACGAGCTGGTCGCGGGAGCCCCTTTATCGTCAGCGGACAAAGCCGAACTCCTCGTAGTGGATCCGCGCGCCGGGAACGCCCCGTTGCTCGAACTGAGCCTCGAGTGCCTGTGTCATGACCTTGGGCCCGCACATCAGAATCTCTTTGTCACTCAGGTCGCCACTGCGCCTCTCTACCTCTTCTGCGGTGAGGAAGCCTGCCTCGTCCTCGGGGAACGCGATCGTCCTGAGATTCGGGTGCGCCTGCGCCAGTTCCTCGAAGTCATCGATGAAGTAACCCTGACTGCGCGATTTGACCGCGTAGTAGAAGTCGACATCGTAGTCGTCCGAGAGGCTGCGCGCCATGCTGAGGAACGGCGTGACGCCGATTCCCCCGGCGATCCACACCTGCTTGCGACGCGGCACCCGTCGGTGGGAGAACGAACCGTACGGACCCTCGATCAAGGCCCGGTCGCCGACGCGGAGGTGCTCGAGCGCGTTCGTGTAGTCGCCGGACGCCTTGATTGCCACCTGCAGCTCACGCTGATCGGGCGAAGAGGTGATGGAGAAGGGATGGAACTGCTTGCGTATCGCTCCCGTTCTCAGCGAGACGAGCTCGGACTGGCCGGACGGCTCACGGGAGAAGGGCCGGAACCACTCGCGCATCGAGCTCGACTGAAACGTGAGGAACACGAACTGGCCCGGGGTGAAAGGCAGGGCGCCGTCGCTCGGATCAAGAGTTATCTCGGCGACCTCTCCCCCACGCCGGTTGATATGCGAAACGCGATACTGCCGCCGTCGCACGAACAGGTCTCCGAGCAGCGATCGGTAGAAGTAAGCGGCGATGCCCGCGAGCACGAACACCAGGAGATAGGTGGTCAGCGCGGGCGACAGAGCCTTGGTGCCCGGCGTCCGAAAGGCATGCAGCGCCCCCAGCGCGAACACCAGACCGAAGAATCGGTGTACCCAGAGGAAGACCTCGTGGTTCAGGCGCGCGTACAGAGTTAAACCCATAACCACGATCATCCCAACCAGCGCCAGGGCGCCAAGCGTCACGGTCCAGTTGGGTGATGGGAGCAGGAGCCGGCCCGCAGCGTCGAATGAAACCGTGGCCGCCGACGCGAGCATCAGTAGGCCGTGCGCGAGCAGAAGATTGAACGACACGAGCCCGATCCGGTGGTGGGTGCGGTACATCTTGTCGAGCCCCCCGAAGAAGGGCTCGATCAGGGCGATCCTGCCCCCCAGCACCAGGTTGCACGAGAACGCCACAATCCCGGCCAACCCACATAGGACCGCGATCGACCGGAGAGTCGCGGTGGCGTCACCGAAGCGGAATCCGACCGGCGCCGCTTGGGACCACAGCCAGAGCGGGACCAAGCACACAACGACGACGAGGCCGGGACCGATGTAGGACGTGGTGGGCGTCTGCCTTAGCTTCACTCCCACACTGTATTGGGACTACGGGCGCCAGGAGCGCGAAACAGGCTCCCCTCCGTCCAGGAAAAGGTACGTCAACTTCACCGGCATGCCGTCGGTGATGAGCCCGCTCGCCACCATCGCCCGGGCGTAGAGGTCGAGTTGGTCCGCCTCGCCCGGCTCGAAGCGCTTACCCGTCTTGAAGTCGACGATCTCGAGACCACCGCCGTCGGTCGAGTAGACCGCGTCGATGCGACCACGCACGATTCGGCCGTCGAGCCGCAGCGTAAAGGGGAGCTCGACCATCGGTTCGCCCGACGGCAGGGTGGCGAGCTCGCGCTCGGCGTAGCCCGACGCGGCCCAGTGCCCGAGCGTCGTCGACATGAAGTTCGGTCCGGTGACCTCGCCGGGCTCGTCAAGTTCGCTCTCCTCGGGATACGGCGAGATCCCGCGCGCGCGCTCCTCTATGAGCCGGTGCACCTCGGTCCCGAGACGACGTGCGGTCGTGGGTCTGTCGGGCAACGGCCTGATGAGCTGCCACGGCTCGAGGCGTCCCGCCTCGAGCGCAACGTGAGCCGTCGCGGAGAGGATGTCCGGCAGCTCGGCCCGGACGGGCCGGCGTTCGGCGTCGGCGCGCGCGATCAGAGCCAGCTCCTGGTCGCGCTCATCGATCAGCCTTTGGGCCTCCACGGCCTGGCTGGGATCGAGTTGAACGATCAACTCCTTCGTGTAGTCCGCGTCGGCAACCGCGTTGTCGGCCGCGGTCCCCCACCCTTCAACGAACAACTCGTCGTCCGTCCCCGCTCGAGGGACGGGGGGCCATTCGCGCCGTCCCTCCAGTGCGCTGACCACCGGGTTGTCCTCGGGCAGCTCGGCGTCGTGGACGATATCGATGCTCTGCTCGTCGGCCATCGCTCGTAGCTCGTCGAAGAACTCCGACGGTCCCTTGGGGAGGTCGCCGCGTCCGTACCACCACGCACTCGTCACGTACAGGCGCTGCTTGGCGCGCGTAAGCGCAACGTAGAAGAGCCTGCGCTCGTCCTCGAGAGTTCTCTCCTTGACCTGGTTCTCGAAGTCGCTCGCCTTGCCCTTCCAGCGCGGAAGATGCCCGCGGTCCTCGCGCACCTCGTACGGCAGGGCGTCGTAACTGCGCAGTGGGTTCGACGAGCGGGTGTTCGGAAACACCGAGTAGACGTGCGCGCCCTTCTTGTTCTTGCTCGCCGCCACCGACGGCAGGAAGACGGCCTCGAACTCGAGTCCCTTGGCCGAGTGCACGGTCATCAGTTTCACCGAGTTCTGCTCGGCGGGTTGTGCCGACTCGAGTGTCTCCTCGGCGACCTCGGCCGCATCGAGATAGCTGAGGAAGCTGCGGAGAGTCGCCTCGCCCTCGATGGGAGCGAATGCTGCAACGTGGTCGACGAAGTTGGCCACGTTCTGCAGCGCGGCGGGGGCGGAGCGAGCCGGGCTGGACTCGAGCGCGTCGCGCACGCCCGACGTCCGGATGACCTCCTCGACGAGCTCGAGCAGAGGCAGGTGTGTCTTGTGCCTGAGGTTCGAAAGCCGCTCGTTGAACGACTCGAGGCGCGCACGGCCCTCGGGACCAAGGCCTTCGATCTCGTCGACATGGTCGAGCGTCTCGGACAACGAGAAGCCGACGTCACCGGGAGCGAGGTCGCGTGCTCGCTCGGAGTCTCCGGATGCGAGCCTGAGCCTGAGCTCCCAGTTCTGGTTGGATGCCCAGCGCGCGCAGAGCGCGAGGTCTTTGTAGTGGATGCGCCAGCGGGGGCCGAGCAAAAGGCGCGCCAGCCACCGGTTCGCGACCGGCTTGGACTCCAGGCTTCGCAGCCAGGCCACGATCTCGACGACCTCGGGTGTGTTGAGCAGACCGCTGAGCCCCACGACCTCGAGAGGGATGTCGTGGGCCTTGAAGATCTCCTGGATCGGATCCATGGTCGCCCGTCGCCGGACCAGGACCGCCATGTCCTTCCACGAGACGGGGTCGCGCCCCTCGGCGGTCGGCTTGCCGTGCAGCCGCTCGCATTCGCTCGCGAGGAACTCGGCCTCGGCGCGCTCGTCGGTGAACATTCCGAGCGACACCGCACCGTCGCCGTTGCCGGGGTGAGCCTTGAGGGGGGCGCCCGGCCGGCGCTCTTCGTCGATTCCGGCCGCCACTCGGTTCGCAACGTCGAGGACGCGCCCGCCCGACCTGAAGTTCTCGGACAGAGAGATCCAGCCATAGCCCGACCGGTCCTGCTTGGGAAAGTGGTCGGGGAAACCGATGAGGTTGTACATCGTGGCTCCCCGCCAGGCGAAGATGGCTTGGCGCGCGTCCCCCACCGCGGTGACCGAATCCCCGCCCCGGGTGAGCGCCTGCAACATGCGCCGCTGCGCGACGTTCGTGTCCTGGTACTCGTCGAGCAACACGATCGGGTATCGCTCGACGTACGACTCCTGTACGTGCTGATGGTCCTCGAGCACGGCAACGGCTTTGATCACCTGGTCGCCGAAGTCGATGCGCTCGAAGTCGTGCTTTGCCTTCACGTAGGCGTCGACGGCCGCGCAAAGCTCCTTGCGTCTCGCTGCGGTCTCGCGCATATCCCGGGTCGCGTCCTGCGACGACAGCGTGCGCTCGTCTGCCGCCATGACGCTCGAGGTGGAGACGATGTGATCCGACAGCGACGAGGCCAGCGCCAGCGTCGAACGCACGATGCTGCCGGGAGTGCGCAGCTCGATGGCGTCGAAGGGCGGGAGGTCGTCGATGCAGTTGAGCACCAACTGCCATTGCTGAGCGTCGGACAGAAGGCCGGCCTGTGGCTCGACGTCGACCAGGAGCCCGTGATCGCGCACGATTCCCGCGGCGAACGCGTTGTAGGTCTGGACCGTGATGTCGTCGACTCGATGTTCCCCGCCCACCGTAAGTGCCGTACGCACGCGCTCCTGCAGTTCCTCGGCCGCCTTGTTGGTGAAAGTCAGGCCGAGGATCTGCGTGGGGGCGTAACCCTGGTTCTCGATCAGCCACACGATGCGAGCGGCCATCACCGCGGTCTTGCCGGAACCGGCCCCCGCGATCAGATACGACGGGCCGCGGCCGTAGGCGATCGCGTCCCACTGCTCGTCGGTGGGATCGTGGCCCTTGAGCGCGGCGCGTATCCGTTCCGACGCGACGCGCCCGACGTCCGAGCTCACGCCGGCAGCTCCTGTCCCTGAGGCCACAGCGGGCACAGCGGCTTGAACTTGCACCACATGCAATCGGCCTCGGGGCTCGGGCGGAAATCCTCTGCGAGGACCCGCTCGATCAGGTCCGGCAGACGCTCGACAACCTTCTCCGCCTGCTCGGGTTTCTGGACCCGCACCGCGACGTCGTCGTAGTAGGTCTTGGCCGGATACACGAGCTGCATCCCGACCGGTTCGCCGAGCGCGGCGATGTCCGGATCCGCCTTGGCGGCGAGGTAGTAGATCGCAAGCTGCAAGGAATCCGCCACCTCGTCGAACCGAATCGGATGGCGGGAGGTCTTGTAGTCGCTGACGAGCACGCCCTTGCCCGCCCTGGTCACCCTGTCGATGCGGCCGGTGATCCGGTGACCGTCGAAGTCGACCGCGAAGGACTGCTCGGCGAGGAGCGCCTCGCCGGGGTTCAGCTTCTCGATGAATCGGGTGAGCATCACTTCTCCGTCGTGCTTGAACTGGCGAGCGATCGCACGGTTCGGAAACACGGTCTCGTCGAACAGTTCCTCGTAGCGTTCGAACACGGCCGCTCGTTTGCGGAGGCGGCGACGACCCGACTTCTTCTGCTCGTCCGTCGGTTCCTTCTCGCAGTCCTCGAAGATCTGGTGCAGCCAGGTGCCGAACGCCATGTTGTGCGACGTCTCGGAGTCGAGGCCCAGGGCGACGCTCAAGAGGTACTGCAGACCGCAGTTGTCGTAGTTCGAGATGCGCGAGTAGCTCGTTCGGAGCTTGTCGGGCGGCAGGTCGTCGTCCGCCTCGGGACGCTGAGCGTTGATCGGAATGGCACCCTCGGACCAGTCCCAGCGCCACCACCACTCGTCCGGCCGAGCCGACCAGCAGCCGGGATCCTGGGCACAGATGCTCGCCACCGTGGCAAGCGCGGCAAGGCGCTCGGGCGCACCCGCCTTCGTGTCCGCAAGCACCCGGCGGCAGCGCGCCGCCGCCTCGCTGAAGGTCAGCGGCAAGCTCTCGGGCCGCGCCTCGATCTCGGGCATCGCCCCTGCGATCTCGGCGACGAAGCGGCTCGGCGATCCTTTCCTGGTGGGACCCGGCGAGGTGGACACGATGCAGCGACGGGCGGCCCGGGTCAGTGCGACGTAGAACACCCGCCGGTCCTCGGCCTCGTTGCGTCGCAGCCGGTCGCTTTCGCTGAGCCCGTCCAGGAAGTAGGGGTCGAAGAGCCCTTGCGCCCGCCGCCCCTTCGGGATGGCCCCCTCGACGCAGCCGACGACGCAGACGATGTCCCACTGCTTGCCCTTGGCGGCGTGGAAGGACAGGATCTCGACTCCACCGCGCCGGCGCTCGGGCGGAAGCCAGGGGTCGGAGCCGAAGTCGGCGCGCCCGATCGACTTGATGAACTCGTTCAGCGTCCCACCGCCCCTTCGCCGTTCGACGAAACGAGAAAGGGAGCGAGAGAACGCCACCAGGGCATCGAG
The DNA here is from genome assembly GCA_009379915.1 of Actinomycetota bacterium. Lineage (GTDB taxonomy): Bacteria > Actinomycetota > CADDZG01 > CADDZG01 > WHSQ01 > WHSV01. The sequence continues at coordinate 13,210 of WHSV01000036.1, forward strand.
GTCCCGGTTGGCGGCATGCTCGAGATCGTGCTTGGCAGCCTCCTCGAGCTTGCGGTAATAGGTCGCGCGATCCCACACCTTCCAGAAGGCGCGGTCGGCGGGCTGCTCGACCGAGCCCCGCAGGAGGTCGCGCAGCTCGAGCATCTCGCGCACCTGCTCGTCAAGGGTTTCGCCCTCGGGCGGGCTGAGGATGTACTCGGTCAGGGACACGTTCGCCGCCCTTGCGGCGCGATCTATCTCGAGCGCATCCTGGGTGTCCAGTCCGACCAACGGCGAACGCAGCACGTCGCGCAGCGAATCGTCGTCCGGGTCCCTGTCCGTCGCGAAACGAGCGAGCTCGATGAAGGAGCGCACCGCGGCCTCTCGTTCGAGCGGCCTGTCGGGGGCCGAGATCGTGTACGGGACCTCAACCGCGCCGAGCGCGCGTTCGAGCGGAGGCAGCATCTGACGGGGAGAGGTCAGCAGGATCGCCATGTCGCGGTAGGCGACGCCATCCTGAAGGTGCGCGAGCCGCAGCGTACGAGCGACGGCGTCGACCTCGGAGGCGAGGCTCTGGTATCGGTGTACCTCGAGCGCGGTCTCTCCTGCGAACTCACCCGGACGATGTGGGTCGCCTCCGACCGATATGAACTCGCGCGCGGGCGTGCCGACCTCGGGCCCGAGACGATAAGACGTGGGGAGCACGATGCGTTCGGCGGCCCCGAACTCTTCGTCGAAGGACTCCATCCACTGCGGCTCGGCCCCCCTGAAGGTCTCGATGGACGAGTCCGGGTCGGCCGCGACGAGCAGCGACCGCTCGCCCGGACCACCTTCGGCGTGAGTGAAAGCGGTGAGAAAACGCAGCAGGCGCTGTTGCACGCGCGCCAGTTCCTGCGCGTCGTCCACCAGGATGTGAGTGAAGCGCTGGTGCAGGCCCTCGCGCACGCCGTCGAAGTTGGCGATGAGCTCGGTCGCGTCGTGCAACAGGGTCGGGTAGTCGATGCGGGAGCGCTGGCGCAGCCGCTGCCGGTGGGCGGTGAAGAAACGGACGAGGTCCGCCCACGCGGGCCTCATCTCGACCAGGCGATCGAGGTCCGCCGGTTCGAGCACGCGCTGTTCGGCTCGGATGCAGAAGTCGACGACCTCGTCGACGAACCCACGGTTTCTGAGCAGTGGCCGGTATTGCTTGGCCCAGTTGGCCTCGTTCTCGTTGGCGAGCTCGTCCCTGACGTCGCCCCACTGCTCGGGGCTGGTGAGCAGAACGGGAGGCTCGGCGTAATCGAGCAGGTCGTAATGGCGGCTGACCAGGTGGTTGGCGAGCCCATGCCAGGTGTAGACGGGAACGGCGCCCAGAGCCTCGAGTCCCTCGTCGAAGAGCAGGCGGCGGGTGATGCGATCCTGGAGGGCGATCTTCTGTGCTCGGTTCGGGACGAGGAAGAGGATGCGGTCGGGCGAGCTTCCCTCCTGCAGGGCGAGGCGCACGAATCGCTCCTCGAGCACGGTCGTCTTGCCCGTCCCGGGGCCTCCGAGCATGCACATGGGGCCCGCGCCGTGCTCGACCGCGCGCCGCTGGTGGGCGTCCAGGTTCTCGAGCGTGATCTTCGTCTCTGCCATCGGGCCTCAACTTAACGCGGGCTTGCGACAGAAACGCGTGAGAGCGCGAAACGATCCTCGAAACCGGAAAACCGTCATCGGAGGGCTGAACGGGCGGCTCCCCAGCTTGGCGCCAAGCCTCGATTTCGGGGGGTCGGAGAGCACTCCGCCCCCGTTTTTGGCCCGGCAACCGCTCTGCGGCACTCAGCCCCAAAAGGTGCCGGAATCGAGTTCGGCGGGCACGCAGAACCGGATCACGGCACCAGCTTCTCCCCGTCGGTACCCGGTCTTCGGTTGGGGAGTCGCAAATTTCTCGCAGGTGTGACGTGCGTCACAGACTCGACCGGCCCGGCCCCCTAGCTTCATCCGAGTCACCGATTCGACGAGATGAAAGGACCACCGCGTGCGCTTTGGCTCCGCCCCAATCGGGCTCGCCGCAGGAGCCTGATCGCAACTCCATCCGTCGCAGCACCTGGATGCGACAAAGGCACGGACGGCAACGACGTCATCCGCTGCTCTCGCTTCGACGATTCCCATCCCGGCGACCCCGGCCACGACATCATCTACGGAGGCATGGGCAACGACTACCTCCACGGCGGCTGGGGCAAAGACAGATCTACGCGGGAATGGGCCAAGACGTCCTGTGGGGCGACGGCGGTCGAGATCGCTTGGACGGCGGGCCCGGGGGCGACTCCTTGCACGGCGGTGAAGGTGACGACCGGATCGAGGGCTCTGTCGGCGGCGACTCGCTCGCGGGCAACGAGGGCGACGACGCCCTCGATGGAGGTCCGGGAGGCGACCAATTGGGCGGTGACGAGGGCAGCGATACCCTCTAGGGGGGGCCCGGACTCCGATGGGCTCAGCGGGAACGCGGGACCCGATCGGCTTCTCGGCGAGACGGGCAACGACCAGCTCAGCGGGGGCGCGGGCTCCGATGTCCTCAAGGCAGGAGACGGTGACGACGCCCTCCACGGGGGCCGCGGCGAGGACGTGGTGTTCGGGAGTCCCGGTAACGACGTCATCTATGCTGGCGACGGCCGGCGCGACAGGATTCGTTGCGGGGACGGCAGGGACTGGGTCCAGGCGGACCTGGACGACGTGGTGCGCCGGTGCGAGAGGGTCGAGCGAGTCGGATAGGGAGGCTCGGGGGTCGCTTCGGCGGCCCCCGGAGGACGCACACGAATTACATGGATGAAATCCGGCGTGAGACCGCGCGCGTGACGCATACTCCTCTTCCCCAGCGACGGGACGACCAGGGAGGCCGGATGCAGTCGCAACTGCCGGAGTGGGAACCGCAACTCATCAACGAGGCGATCGACACCGCCGAGCGCAAGCTCGAGAAGGAACGAGCTCGAGCGCGCAACAGGGCGGTCCAGCTTGCCAGAGAGCAGGCGTATCACCGCCTGGCCGTGGCCATCGACCGACCGTCTCGCAGCACGGTTTCGGGCGACCAACTCACCCTCTTCGGGTCCACCCCGACGCTCTTCGACCTAGACGAATAGGCCAGATACGTTCAGAATGCCCCGGTGCGCCGACTCCTAGTTGTTCTGTCGCTGGCTTGTGTCCTCCTCTCGATTCTCGGCTCCAGCGCGGTCGCTCGACCGGGTTGGAAGCGCGATCTCGACCGCATCATGCGCAACAAGCCCATGGGGCTTCACGTTCGAGACGAGGGCAAGACGCTCTACTCGTGGTCGGCAAAGAGCAAGCGCGTGCCCGCGTCCAACCAGAAGCTGTTGCTCTCGATGGCGTTGCTCGATCGACTGGAGCCGGACACCCGACTTGCAACCTCGGCCCTCGGTCGCAGGGTCCGCTCCGGCACCCTGAGAGGAAACCTGTTCGTCATCGGACGAGGCGACCCGACGCTTACGAGCGGAGGCTCGTTCGCCGGGTCTCTGCCAATCAAGCCCACGTACCTCGGCCGCCTCGCCAAGAAGATAAAGGCCTCGGGCGTCCGGCGAATCGCGGGTCGCGTGGTGGGGGCTAAAACCCACTTCGCACACGACTGGTGGGCCTCCGGCTGGAAGTCGTCCTTCCCTTCCAGCCAGGTCGCCCTTCCCGCCGCGTTGAACCTCGACGGCAACCTCCGCAGGGGACGCCACATCGGCAATCCCGAGTTCAGGGTCGCGGAGACACTCACGCAGCGATTGAAATCGATCGGGGTGCGCGTCGGTGGCCGGCCCAAGTCCGGAGCCGGACCTCCCGATTACGCGCGCAAACTCGTTGCGAAGGTTCGGTCCCCTCGACTGGCCCCGATGATGCGCTTCATGAACCGGAAGTCGTCCAACTTCTTCGCCGAGGTCCTGGGCAAGTTGCTGGCCGTGCAGCGTTCCGGTCCGCCGGGCACGATCGCAAAAGGTGCCCGCGGGATCGAAGCCTGGGCCGCTCGTTACAACGTGCGAGTCGCCGCGCACGATGCGTCGGGGCTCTCATCCTCCAACCGCGTCTCGCCCAGGGGGCTGACGAGACTCCTTGGAGTCGCGCAAAAGCGGCCCTGGGGCAAGCGGTTGCGCAGCACGCTGCCGACCGGCGGCGAGGGAACGCTCGAGAATCGCCTTCACGGCGTACGCGTCCGCGCCAAGACGGGAACGCTCGACGGAGTCTCTACGTTGTCGGGGTGGGTGCGGTTGAGGCGCGCCGATTCGTGGGCCGAGTTCTCGATCATGTCGCGAGGGATGTCCAAGGCCCGTGCGGTGCAGATCGAGGACCGGATCGTCAGGCTCCTTAGGAAGCGGGCGCGCTTCTAGAAGTGACGGGTTCGTCGCCTGGGCGCTCCTCGCCGCCACCGTGCTCGCCGTCGTAGTGCTCCTCTTGGAGGCTGCTGGCCGTGCTGCTGATGGCGGTCCCCGTGTTCGTCCTCAGGACGCTCTCGGACAAGTGGCAATGTGAGGTGATCGGTCCGGGCGGCGACCACTTCCACGTCCCGGCAGGGTCGCTCTCTGAAGGCACGCGGCCGGTGCAGCGATCTAAGGGAGCAGATTCGCCGTGGGATCAATGTGGCGGGGGAACAAGCGCCCTCGATCGCCCTGCGCTTCCTCGGCTGATCGCGAGGTCCACGATGCCCTGGCCGAGAGCTCGGCTGGGCGGGCCCCGCATCGGTTCACACCCTTAAATCACTCGCACCACCACGCGACCCCGCACCGAGAGTCGGTTGCGTCCTCAGATCCCTACACGTAGCTCGTGATGGCGAGGACTCGGGCGAGGATCTTGACGTAGACGTATGGGGCCGAAACCTCACAGACGAGAAGCAGCGCGACCTCGTCCGCGGTTATGGAGTCGTCGACCTCGAGTGCAACCGATCTGCGGCGGAATACCGGGGGCCCATCCACGCCCCCTCCCAGCTCCGCTTTCCCCCACCCGGAGCTGACCAGGAACCATGAAGCACCGTCGCCCAGCGTGAACGTCATGGCTCGCGACGCGGGCGTGAGGCCGAAGGAGGGGCGGACAACCTGTAAAGTGCTGTCGCCGACCCTGCCCGGGACACCCGCCTTGAACGCCCGCCCCCTCGCGTGCAGATCGAGTTCGACCGTGGTCGCGGGGATCCCTTGACCACCGATGTGCGTGGTCCCGTCGCCCCGAGTCTCCGCCTGAGCCGGCCCGCCCGGGGCCCTGGTAGTCGTAGACGAAGACCAACCTGCCGTCGTCCCGTCGCTCGCGGCGCTCGACCTTCGTCTCTATCGACGTCATTGGTGCTCTTCTATCACCTCACCCCTCACTTTCCACCGGCAAACGAAGAGGTCGACTCGTAGGGAGCGGTTTGCAGCCAGCTGGGCACTCCGAGGCCAGGTTGGCCAAAACACGTCCGGCCATGCCGATCCCGCCTCGCAGTGCAACCTGGCCGAAGGACAACCCTCTCTGAGTCACGAGCCTGGAGACCGCTGGGAGACCGAACGCCTGAACTCCGCTACGTGCGGCGATCTGGCCGCCACAGCCTGCGCCCACGGTCACGCCGCAGAACACCCCGTAGCCCGTCGACACGGCCGAGCGGGTCAGGTACTCGCCGAAGCTCCCCGAATCCTGTCCCGTGACCGCGTCGGCCCCGTAGTGCAATCCGACTCCCGCCACCAGGGCTCCGCCGGCGATGGGCGGCGCCCGCCGCGACACCGCAGGCGACCGACGCGACGCATGCCCCGATGGCGAGTGCGGCGCCCGCCCCGACGGCGAAGTCGACGATGTCGTGACGGTGCTCGACCACGAAATTCCCCACCGCTCCGGCTGCGTCTCCAGCCGCTCCTGCGACGTCACTCGCCGCATCTCCGACGGCGTCCCCGACCGCGTCGCTGATGTCGCCGAGCCCGAACATCCCGCTGGGGTCGACAAAATAGGTCGGGCGGTTGTAGGCGTAGGCATAGGGCGACACATAGGGGGCCGAGGGACCGAGGGGCAGCGGGTGGGCTGCAGGAAGCGGCCGAGCTCGGGGATCGTGATCGCGCGCCCTGAGGTGATAGGGGCCGGTGGACTCGTCGAGGTACTCGCCGGTGAAGCGCATCGGGTTGTCTCCCCCGCCTTCCGTCTCGCCGTAGGGCCCGTAGTCGTAGCGGGATTCGACCGGTCCTGGTCCGGGAGCTCCGGCCCACGACGCTGCCGAGCCGGTCTTCGTGGTAGTAGTCGGCGGTGCTCTGGCTGCGCACCGACAGCAGGTCGTGGCCGTAGCTGTAGCGGCGACGCTCCCCGTCGTCCTGCTCGAGCGCGAGTTGGGCGAACGCGTGATTGGGGTCCCACGAGTAGCGGGTCGTCTCGCCACCGTCGCTGCGGGTCAGTCTCCGGCCTGAGCCGTCGTAGGTGTAGGTCCGGTCCCCGGCTGCCACGAGGTTGCCGTTGTCGTCGTGGCGGTAGCTCAGGTCGCCCTCGAGGCCCGTCTGGGACACGAGCCGGTCGGCTCGTCGTAGGTGTAAGTCGTCGTGCCCATCGGCGTGGACTTCTCGGTGCGGTTGCCCACGGCGTCGTAGGCGTAGCGAACGTGGTCCTCGCACGAGAAATCGAAGCACGCCTGGGTCAGGCGGTGGAGCTCGTCGTAGCCGTAGGTCGTCGTCATACCGGCCGTCGCGGCGCTGAGCGGGTTGCCGGCGTCGTAGGCGTAGCGGGTGGTGGCGCCGTCGGGATAGCGACGCGACAGCAGATTGCCGGCGCCATCGTAGCGGTAGGAGAAGGCCTCGACGCCGCGCGCAACGCGTGTGAGTCTGCCCACGTCGTCGCAACGGTAGCTCTCGGATCCGAAGCCGTCGGTCATGCGCGTGACCCTGCTGAGCGCGTCGTAATCGAGCGTCACGTCGTGCGCCTCGCCCGGATAGTCGATCTCGGTCGGCCGGTTGAGCGCGTCGTAGCCCATCTCGATGACTCCGTCACCGGCCGTCGTGGTGGTGTTGCCGTTCGCGTCGGTCATCGAGATCAGGTTGCCCGCGGGATCGTAGCCGTAGGTCCAGGACGCCTTCGTCGGGGACGTGACCTTGGTGACCCGGTTCGACTCGTCGTAGGCGTAGCTCGTGGAATGCCCGCGCGCGTCCGTGCGCTTCACGAGGTTGCCGGCCGGGTCCTACGCGTAGCTCGTGTCGGTCCCGTCGGCGGCCTCGACGCTCTCGAGGCGACCCGGGGGATCGTACGAATACGACGTGGTGCGGTCCTCGGGGTCGGTCATCGCCCGGAGTCGCCCGTTGACGTCGTACTCGAACGAGCTCCTCTTGCCGAGAGGGTCCTCGCGCCCGACGATCCGGCCGTTGTCGTCGTAGTCGAACATCCAGGTGAAGTCGGCGGGGTCGACTCCCGGGCGGGCACCGCGCGGGTCGACGTGGAAGGGGACTCCGGGACCGGGTAGAGCGAGGTCCGTGCCCGAGCTGATCCAGGCCCCCGTCGCGCTGTTTACCGGATCGGATTGCTGCCCGGTCGGATTCGAGCCGTGGGGGCCGGTCCCTCCTCCGTAGGTCTAACCATCGGGGATGAAGGGTCCGTCGTAGTCGATCGGCGGAAGGGGGCCCGACGGACCGGCGAACGGATCACCATCCACAGGAGAGCCGCCTCCGGACTGTCCCCCGCCGAAGATCGAGGCGATCATGTCCCTCAGGGTTCCGCCGATGCCCGGGCCCGCGGCGACCAGGACCGCCACCACCGCGGCGACCACCGCGAGCATGCCGACCCACTCGGCACTCGTTTGTCCGCGCTCGCGGGCCTTGCGCCGAATACGACGTAGACATTCCCGTGGAAGATTCACCGGCTCAGACCGAGGCCGAGCGGGCGACGCCGACCTGGGCGGACCCATTTCGTGGATGGGCCCCCACGGTTCTGGCGACTAAGAGGAGGCTGTCCCCTCAGAGATCCGCTTCGATCCTCCTAGTTGGTGCCTCTAGAGGACGTCGTCCCGCCGCTCTTCCCGTACGACTCGGCCGGCGCGAGGTTCTTCCTCGCGGACGACCGTGCGCGATCCTGCCGAACGGCTCCGCTGCATCCACATAAGAGAGAGCAGCAACCCGATGCCTCCGACCACCATCAGGATGATCCCTATGGTGTTGATGTTGAAGCCCTCAGCCTCGACCTCGACTGCGAAGGTCAAGATCGCGCCGACCGCCAACAAAAACAGACTTGCTCCGAGACTCAACTTGTCACCTCCACGGAGATCGCTCCCCGGTCTGTGAATCACACACCCGCGTGCGGGAGCGATCGTCTCCACGATCGCGTGCGCGGTCTCACCGCGTTCATGAATTACCCCCCAGGCCGGGTTGAGAAACTCAGGATGTTCCGGCGCGATCGTCGAGACGGTCGCCGTGCTCGCTCCTTGCTCGACCGTCAGGCGGTCGTGTGCCCCGCCGCGACGAGGTCCTCGAGCACGCTGCGCGCCGCGTTGCGGCCCGGCGCCCCGCAGACGCCGCCACCGGGATGAGCCGCGGAGCCGCAGAGGTAGAGGCCGGGAAGGGGCCAGCGGTGCCTGTGCCAGCCGCGCGCCGGGCGCCGGTCGAACAACCAATCAGGGAGCAGCTCGCCGTGAAAGATGTTGCCCCCGGTCAATCCGAAGCGCTCCTCGAGGTCGGGGGGGGCCAGCACGAGCCGGTCCTCAATGAGGGCGCTCAGTCCCGGTGCGTATCGCTCGAGCGTCGCGACGATCGAGTCACCGATGTCCTCTCGCCGCTCGTCCCACGAGCCGCTCGCCAGGTTGTACGGCGCATACTGGGCGAAGATCGAAAGCGTGTGCTTGCCCTCGGGCGCAAGCTCGGGCTCGGTCGCCGTCTGCATCCAGGCCTCGACGAAGAACTCTTCGGAGGGCCGTCCTTCCGCCGCCTGACGACAGGCCCTCTCGAGATATTCGATGGACGGGCTGACGGTGATGGTGCCCATGTGCTCGGGACCTACGGCCCCCTGTGGGCTCATTCCCTTGAAGCTCGGCAGGCCCGACAGCGCGCAGTTGACTTTGACGACGGCTCCCTCGGTGGGGAACAGCTCGATGTCGTTGACGAAGTCCGCCGGCAAGCGCTCGGCCCCCACGAACGCGACCGTCCGTTGAGCGGTCGCGTTCGAGCAGACGATTGAAGCGTCGATCTCCTCGCCCGACGCGAGAACGACTCCGGCAGCGCGTCGACGATCGTCGAGCTTGAGCTCGGCGACCTCGGCCTCCGTGCGGATCTCGCCGCCGTGGGCGCGCAGAACACCGGCAAGCGCCGAGGTGATCGCGCCCATGCCGCCGCGCACGAAACCCCACGCTCCGTCGCTTCCCGTCGCTTGCCCGAACGCGTGATGCAGCGCGATGTACGCGGTGCCTGGAGTGCGGGGGCCTGCGAGAGACGAGACGATGCCCTCGCTCGCCAGCATTCCCTGCAACAGCTCGGTTTCGTAGAACTCCTCGGCGAGTTCCGCGATGCTGCCGTCGACCGTCCTGGCGAAAAGCCGCTCGATGTCGCTCTGCCGAAACGCTCGCCGGACCTGCTTGCGCGTCGCCGGATAGCTAAGGAACGGACGGAGGCGTCGCGCGGCCTCGTCGAACAGCTCGTGAACCCGTTCGTAGGCGTCCGCGTCCTTGGACGACAGCTCGGAGATCGCGGCATGACGCTTCGCCGCCTCGCGCCAGATGATTAGTCCTCCGCCGTCCTCATACGGGTGGAAGCGGCTCGGGTCCTTGATCCTGATATCGAACTCGAGTCCGAGCTCTTCCAGGATCTCGGGAAGCATCAACGACAGTGAGTACGACGCGGTCGAGATATGGTAGCCCTCGAATAGCTCCTCGGTAACGCACGCGCCGCCGACGCGATCCGTGCGCTCGAGCACTACGACGCCGAGGCCTTTCTTAGCGAGATAGCACGCGCAGATGAGGCCGTTGTGTCCGGCCCCCACGATCGCGACGTCGTAGCTCTTGCTCACCGCCTAGAGCTCCTCGAACTGCGCCACCTCGTAGAGCCACACCTGGCTACCCGTGGCGACCGGCTTCCGGCCCTCGCTCGATTGCACGTGCCCCTTCTGGAACGCACTCGACCCCATCCACGTCTCGAACGACTCCTTGTCGCTCCAGCGCGTGTACACGAGGTAACGGTTGCCCGCGCCCTCGTTGTCGGGCCGGAGCAGCTGAAATGACTCGAAGCCCTCGGACTTCGATACCTCCCCCGCCCGGTTGGCGAAGCGATTCTCGAGCTCGTCTCCCGAGCCCTTGGGGACCTCGATTGCGTTGATGACCACGTAAGACACCGGTTACCTCCAGGAATTTGAGCGCTTTGAGGAAAAGCAGGCTACCTTGAAGGCATGGCTCGTTCCGCTTTCTGCACGACCTGCTCTCGAGTGGTCTACGTCGAGCTCGAGGATTCGCTCGTCTGCCCGGTGTGCTCGTCGCCGATTCTCGAGGCCATCAATACCGAGGATGAGCAGGCCCTCGAGCCCGACCCAGCTCAGTCCCCCGACCGGAAGTAGTTCGCCGACAGCACCCTGCCGTCGTCGAGAACGAGCGTCGTAACCGAGCCGGTCTCGCAGGGCAGCCGGTCGAGCCAGGGAGGACGACGGCTTCGAGTAAGTGCAAGCCGCGCCACCATCACCGGAGTCTGATGCGAGACGACGACCACCTCGCCCCCCTCGGCGGTCCGAACCGCATCTCCGATTGCGCTCAACATGCGCACTCTGACGTCCGAGAAGGACTCGCCCCAAGAGGGGGCCAGGGGGTTACGCAAGCGCCACCACCTCAGCGGGTTCCTGAAGACCCCCCACAGGGTTCGGCCGACCCCCTCGAGGGTCGAGTCGCTTTCGATCAGCCTCTCGTCGGTGGTTATCTCGATTGGGTGATGCTCGGCGATCGCCTGAGCGGTCTCCTGAGCTCGCTCCAGCGGGCTCGCCCACAGAGCGCCGATATCCGCCTTCCTGAGATGCTCGCCGGCCGCCCTGGCCTGGCGTTCGCCGCGCTCGGAAAGGTTGTAGCCGGGCAGCCGCCCGTAGATGACGCCTTTAGGATTCTCGACCTCGCCGTGGCGCACCAGATGGATCGTCCCCGTCAGCGTGTCGATCAACTGCTCACCTTTGTTCTGGCGATCCCGCCGAGCCGGTCTCGCGCGTTTCTTGCGATCCCGCCGAGCCGGTCTCGCGCGTTCTTGCGATCCCGCCGAGCCGGTCTCGCGCCCTAGGTCCACCGCCCTGAGACTAAACACAGTGCGAGATGCGACCGGACGAGCGCGACTCCGGCGGAACTAGGTAGGCTCGAAACCATGCCCGACATCTTGATGTTCGGCGCCACCGGCTACACCGGAAAACTCGTGGCGCATGCGCTGGCCGAACGAGGTGCGAGCTTCGCAATCGCCGGACGAGATCGAGCCAAGCTCGAAGCTCTCGCCGCAGCGACGGGCGACCCCGACATCAGAATTGCCTCGGTTGGCGACGTCGAGGGGCTGGCTGGAGCTCTCGAGGATTGCCGGGTGCTGCTGACTTGCGTCGGCCCCTTCTCGGAGCTCGGTTGGACCGCGGTCGAGGCCGCGCTTCAGGCGCGCGTCAACTATCTCGACTCGGCGGGTGAGGCACCGTTCGTCGGCCGCTTGATCGCGGAGTACGACGAGCGCGCTCGCAATGCGGGCATAGCATTGGCGCCCGCTCTCGGATTCGACGAGGTTCCCGGTGACGTCGCCGCGACTCTCGCCTCGGACGGTTTCGAACGCCCCGAGGTCGTGCTCACGTACGCGATGCCATCGAGCGCGTCGAACGGAACGATCAAGAGCGCGCTCGGGATTCTGGTCGGCAGCGGTCCGTGGATTCGAGAGGGCAGGCAAGTGACGATCACTACGGGACAACAGTCGCGCTGGTCCCCGATGCCGCCGCCGCTCGGCCCCAAGCCGGCGATATCTTTCCCACTTGCCAACGGTCATCTGATCCCACTACATCTCGATCTAAGCGGGCTCGAGTTGTACCTCACGATCGGAACCGCTCAGAAAGTGGGGGCCAGGTTCGCGCTGCCGGTCCTCAAGGTTGTTCACTCGCTGGAGGGCCCGCGCAAGCTGATAGAGCGCACGGTCGAAAGGGTTCAACGGTCCGGTGGTCCCAGCGAACAGCAACGACGAAGTTGGTGGACGATCCTCGCCGAAGCGCGCTCCGGAGGCGAGTGGCGTAACGTCGCGATTACCGGACGCGACGTGTACGGACTAACCGCGCAGCTGCTGGCGGCAGGTGCGATGAGGATGTCTCAACCGGACTACGGACCAACCGGCGTACTGGCTCCCGTACAAGCGATGGGCGTCGATCTTCTCGAGAAAGAGCTTCTGGCCAACGACATCGACATCACGACCTACGGCCCGACCAAGAGCTAAGGCAAGGCGACCGCTGGCGGCGATTGTAGTTCGAGAGAAGGGGGTTCGATGGGCGCGAGACTGCGCTACGGAAAGATCGTCGATCGCAAGCTGTTCTTCGATCAGGGAGGAAAGCTTCATCCCGGGCTCGACAACGTGATAGTCGTGCACGACGAACCAGAAGTGGCGGGCGCGTTCATGGTCTTTCGCGGCTGGTCCGACGATCACGGAAGCGTCACCGAGCAGTGGCGCATCGAAGGCCCAGGTGGACTCACCATCTACGAAAGCGTTCCGCGTGAGATCCACCTCCCGACGAGGTCGCACACCGAGCGACTCGAGGACGAGGTCTCGGACCTAAAGATCGAACAAGTGGAAGGCAACTATTCGTGCATCTTCTCGCTCGATGAAGAGGAGGTTGGACGCGTGTCCTTCACTGTCCGATTGAGGCCGCTCGAGCGCTAGACGAATTGCCACCGCGGGTGCGCCGGTCCCGAAGGACCGGCGCTTCGCTCGTAAATGGGGCGGGAGTCTCCGACGCTCGGGCAGGGCGTCGGATGGCTGCGGCGGCGAATGCGACTAGGACCCCCGCCCTTTCAGAAGTCTGTGTGTGTGTCCCCCTGGAGCCAATAGGTAGATCGCATCATTTTGCACTCGTTCACCTAACTAGTCTCGGAAACGCGCCCGTTTTGACGGCCACCGGCGCTGGAATTAGATCTGGATGAACAAGAAGCAGCATCGACGAGGGGAAATTGACCGGGTTATCATCTTCGGGAGGCCCGCTTAGGCTTGATCCGGGGTTATTCCGCACTTAGGGCTCCCACAGATCCCTCAGTTCAGAAAAACCCGGGCCTCTTCGTTCTCTGTACCGAAATGGTCGGATAGCGACCATGACGGGAGAGAGAACCACGCAACCAGGCCGGTCCTTCGTGCCGACGGGAGCGCCAACCGACTTGGTCCCTTCGATGCCTTTGGTTTGGCTCTTGATTCTCCTTCGATGCCCGGTTTCGAGCAGGAGGCCCGCCCCCCGGAACCGCACTTCCGATCCTGGTGTGTGTAACCCCCCAGAGTCGGCCTGCGTCCAAGTCACCGAGCGGGCGAAAAGAGCCCCAAGAAAACGGAGGAAACACGTGTACGAGTTCGCAATCGTTCTGCTACTCGGTATCGGCACGTTCAAGCTGGTCGACATGGTTGGCGAGTACCTCAACTTGTCGAAGATCACGACGCTCTTCACGATCGTCGTCGGTGTGTTGGTTGCGTGGGCGCTCGACTTCTCCCTGTTTGCGCAGTGGGACGTCGCGGTGCGCTCGGACTTCCTCGGCTACGTCGGCACCGGTCTCATGATCGCCGCCGCCGGTTACGCCGCTCCGAAGGTCTTCGAGCACGTCGCCGAGATCATCGGACACCCACGTTCGGGCGACCACATCAAGGCTGCGTAGCACCCCACCCCCCCTACGGGTGGACAAGGGGGCCCCTCCCGGGGCCCCCTTGTTTGTGTTGTGGCTTCCTGAACGCGAGAGTGCCCCAGCGAGGGCCAGCTCGTGCGTTCAAATGCTCAATGCGGAGCGAGCTACGGCCGATACGACGAGGGCATGCCAAAACTCAGCGAGACTCAAAGACTCGAGCAGGGGCTGACTCTTGTCCGTCTCTTTGGTGTTGTCTTCGCGGTGACGGCAATCGCCACCACCACCGATTGGCCGAGCACGGTAACCGAGCGACTCGCTTGGATCACCGTCGTCTTCTTCGCTCTGGGGAGCATGACCATCTGGGGCGCATCCGCCCGCCTTACGACCAACATGGACCATTGGCGACTGGGCCTGATCGCATTCACCTTCGACGCCCTCATCATCTGCTCGATGGTATGGGTCTTCGCCTGGGAGACCCCGTACGTGACCTGGGCGCTGCTGATCCTCGTCCCACTCGAGGGGGCCATTCGCTACCGTCTTCCGGGAGCGCTCGCCGCAGGAGTCCTGGGCGCCGTTTTCTTCATCCCTCAGAGCCTGCATCGAGCCGAGCTCACCGGCGAGACCTTCGAGGTGACGACCTACGTCTTCGCCGTGGGACTCATGGGGCTCATGGCCGGAACCACCGGCGTCATGGCAGAGAACTGGAGAGTCCAGAAGGACGCATTCGAACGCCAGGCCCTCCAGCTCGCCGAGGCCGATCGGATCAAGGATCGCTTCCTCGCGATCACCTCGCACGAGTTCAGGGGTCCGCTGACGGCGATCATCATGGGCGTTGACACGGTCAGCAAGCGGCGGGACCGTCTGACCCCGGAACAGCTCGACAAGCTCCTCGAGATGGTCTCTGGGCAGGGGAACCAGCTAGCGCGCCTGGTGGACGACCTCCTCATTACCTCGCAACTCCAGAACCATCAGCTCAACCTGCAGCCGGAATGGTGCGATCTGGAGGTCACCATCGACAGGGCCCTCGATGCTGCGGCGCCAAAGCGCAGGGCCCACCAGCTCGAGGTCTTCGTCGAGCCGATGAGCTGTGTACTCGACGAGGCCCGCATCGGGCAGGTTGTGCGAAACCTGCTGGAGAACGCCTACAAGTACACCCCCGACCACTCCCGCGTGGCGGTAACGGCCAAGGCCGAGAAGGAGGGCATCGTCCTTCGGATCGCAGACGAGGGCCCCGGACTCCCCGAGGACCGCAGGGGGGAGCTCTTCGAGGCCTTCAGCCGGGTCCACGAGACCTCGATCGGCAAGGACGGAGTCGGGCTCGGCCTCTACGTGGTCAGCCAGCTCGTCAACGCGATGGAGGGCCGCATCGATCTCAAGTCGTCTCGGAACGGGGCGACTTTCTCGATTCATCTGCCCTGCGAGATGCGCCCGAGAGAAGCCGCCTCGCTGGGACTCGTAGCGGCCGAGGAAGCGTCCGGCTAAGTATTTTCTTTGTGCCGTAGTGCCCGTTTGGCGGGAGCTCCCGCGCTCAGATTCCGGGGGCCGGTTTTCTTTGTGCCGTAGTGCCCGTTTGGCGGGAGCTCCCGCGCTCAGAATCGAGAACCCGGGTGAAAATCCAGGGACGGGTGGTAGCTCGCCCGTATGGTCGAGCTATGGAACGAACGCTGCTCAATTTGTCGCCGTCGAGCGCCAGCGACTTCAAGAGCTGCCCACTCAAGTTCAAATTCCGCTCCATCGACCGCCTCCCCGAGCCGACCTCGACCGCCGCGGCGCGCGGCTCTCTCGTCCACGCGGTGCTCGAGCGCCTCTTCGCGGAGGCTCCCGAGGCTCGCACGCCGGGGCGGGCAGACGACCTCCTCGTCGCGCTGTGGAACGAGGTGCGCAACGAGCCCGAGGTGCGTCCGTCGGATCTGGTCGAGGACGACGAGCAGGCGTGGCTCGCCGAGAGCAAGACGCTCCTCGGCAACTATTTCAAAATCGAGGACCCGAGTGCACTCACGGCCAGCCGGCTCGAGTGGTGGGTCGAGTACGAGCTCGCCGACCTGTATCTGAGGGGCGTCGTCGACCGAGTCGAGGAGCACCCCGATGGGTCCTGGGTGCTGACCGACTACAAGACCGGCAGGGTTCCGGCCGAGATGCGCGAGACCAATGCGTTCTTCGGGCTGAGGTTCTACGCCCTCGTGTGCTGGCGCGCCTTCGGAGTCATGCCCAAGGCCATCAGGCTCGTCTACCTCACCGACCCCTCGGTTCTCACGCTCACCCCTCACGAGCGCATGCTCACCGCCTTCGAGAAGCAGATGCTCGCCCTCGGCAAGGCGATCCGCAGGGCGAACGAGCGCGACGACTGGCGACCAAGCCCGTCTCCGTTGTGCATGTACTGCTCGTTCCAGGATCTCTGCCCGGCGTGGTCGGCGCCCGCAGCACCCCCCGAGGCGGGCGCCGGCTGCGGCCCGCCCCAGGAGTAAAGCAAAACGCATGTGCGTTCGTGGGGCAGGCCGCTAGGACGAACGCAAAAGGCCGCCCCCTGGGGGGCGGCCACCTCGAGTGCGGTGCTATTGAGCTTTTGCGCTTTTGGGAAGCATGCGGGTCATCTTCGTCCCGCAGACGGGGCACTGGCCCTGCGCCGCCTTCGAGCCATTGGCGAGCTCTTTGACCTCGCCCTCGAAGTCACGCTTCTCACGGCACTTCACGCAGTAGCCGTTGTAGGTCTCCGCCATCTGCTCTCTCCTCTCTGGGACACCGTTGTCTTGTCCGGCTGTGCCTACCCATCGTGCCACTTATCGACGCCTGGAGTCCGGAATTCCAACTACCCAGAGTAGTCACAGGGCCGTCCAAAGGCCCGATTCAAGGGATCTGGTAACTCTGTGTATTCGGAGCCCGGCGTGGGGCCGAGGGGCCAGGGGGCGCGGCGCCCCGGCGAGGGGCGGGCGGGGCCCCTCGTTTCTTGCCTTTCCTTGCCCCGCAGGCGTCGATGCTGTGAAGATGACGCCGTACTCGCTCTCGACGGCGAACGGACACCAACACATGAGAACCGTAAGAGCGCCGCGGGGCGCCGAGATCAGTTGCAGGGCGTGGCCGCAGGAGGCGGCTCTGCGCATGCTGATGAACAACCTCGACCCCGAGGTCGCCGAGCGCCCCGACGACCTCGTCGTCTACGGGGGGACCGGACGCGCGGCGCGCTCCTGGGAGGCGTTCGACGCACTGGTCGCATCTCTCAGGGAGCTCGGCGGAGACGAGACCCTCCTCGTGCAGTCGGGCAAACCGGTCGGGATCTTCAAGACCCACGCTCGCGCTCCCAGAGTGCTGATCAGCAACGCGATGCTCGTCCCGCAGTGGGCCACTTGGGACGAGTTCAACCGTCTCGAGGCCGCGGGGCTCACGATGTACGGCCAGATGACCGCGGGCTCGTGGATCTACATCGGGACCCAGGGGATTCTCCAGGGCACCTACGAAACGCTCGCCGAGTTGGCGAGCCGTCACTTCGGTGGAAGCCTCGTCGGGCGGATCGTGCTCACGGCGGGGCTGGGGGGCATGGGCGGTGCGCAGCCGCTGGCCGTGACCATGAACGAGGGCGTCGCCCTGTGTGTCGAGGTCGACCCCGGCCGCATACGCAGGCGCCTCGACACGCGCTACCTCGACCGCGCGACCGAGGACATAGACGAGGCGGTGGCGTGGGCCGATGAGGCCCGCCGGGCGCGGCGCGCGGAATCGATCGGCCTGCTCGGCAACGCGGCGGATGTGCTCCCGCAACTGCTGGAGCGAGCTTTCGAACCCGACGTCGTCACCGACCAGACCTCCGCGCACGACATGCTCGGCGGCTACGTTCCCGCAGGGATGCCACTCGAAGAGGCCGTGACTCTCCGAACCGACGATCCGCAGGGCTACACCAAGCGCTCCTACGAGTCCGTGGCCCACCATGTCGAGGCCTGGCTCGCGTTCCAGCGGGCCGGGGCGGTTTGTTTCGAGTACGGCAACGCCATACGGGCGCGCGCGCAGGAGGCCGGGGTGAGGGACGCCTTCGACATCGGAGGCTTCGTCGAGGAGTACATCCGTCCGCTGTTCTGCGAGGGCAAGGGGCCGTTCCGATGGGCCGCGCTGTCGGGCGATCCCGCCGATATCGCCGCGACCGACGATGCGATGCTCGAGCTTTTCCCCGACGACGAGCGACTGCAGCGCTGGATCAGGTTGGCGTCGGAGCGGGTCGCGTTTCAGGGGCTGCCCGCGCGCATCTGCTGGCTCGGGTACGGCGAACGTGATCTGGCAGGAGCCGTGTTCAACGACCTCGTCGCGGACGGACGCGTGTCGGCCCCCATCGTCATCGGCAGAGACCACCTCGACGCGGGCTCGGTCGCGTCCCCCTACAGGGAGACCGAGGGCATGCTCGACGGTTCGGATGCCATCGCCGACTGGCCGATACTCAACGCGCTACTCAACACCGCCGCCGGCGCGCACTGGGTGAGCGTGCATCACGGCGGAGGCGTCGGGATCGGGCTCTCGATCCACGCCGGGATGGTGGTCGTCGCGGACGGGACGCGCGACGCGGCGGAACGACTCGAGACGGTGCTGACCACCGACCCCGGGACGGGCGTCATGCGCCACGTCGACGCGGGCTACTCGAGGGCCGCGGAGGTGGCGTCTGAGCGAGGAGTGCACGTACCCATGGAGACCAACCTCAGGGACGGCCCCACTTCCGGGTGACCTCGGCCACTCGGGCTCGGATCTCGGCGGGGTCCATGCGCGTCAGGCGTCCTCGCTCGACCAATGTCTCGCCGCCCACCATCACGCGCTCGATCGCCGTGGGTTGCATCGAGTTCACCATCTGGTGTTCGAGTGTCGCAAGCGGATGCAGCGACAGGTCGTCGAGGTCCAGGGCGACGAGATCCGCGCGGTTGCCGGGACGAACGTTTCCTGCGTTCACGCCGAGCAGGTCGGCTCCGCCGGTCGTACCGAGAGCGAAGGCCGTTCGAGCATCTAGTGCGCCGCCGTCGCGCAAGCGCGCCTTGGCCATCAGCGACGCCATGCGCATCTCGTCGAACACGCTCTGGCGGCTGTTGGCGCAGCCCCCGTCGGGTCCCAGACCTACTCTGAGTCCCCGGCTGAGCATCTCGGGAAGACGCGCCACACCGTCGCCGAGGAACGCGTTCGCTCCCGGACAGTGAACCACCCCGGTACCCGCTTCGGCGAGCATGTCGAGCTCCTCGTCGTCGACCCACACGGTGTGGATGGTTACGAGGTTGGCTCGCAGCAGACCCTCCCGCTCGAGCAGCCTGACGGGCGTCGTTCCGTAGCGGGCGACGACCTGATCACGCTCGTACGCTGCCTCGGCGAGATGAAGATGGCACGGCACGCCAAGACGGGCGGCGACGTCGAGCGCGAGCGCGATGGTTTCCGGCGTCGCGGCGTGCAGCGAATGAGGAGCGGGCTGGACGGAAACGTTGGGGTCTCCCTCGTGCGCTTTGGCGAGCTCGAGAGTCCGCTCGGCGGCGTCCTCGGGGCTCTCCCTGAAACGGGCGGGTGCGCCCGTCGGCGCGTCTCGATCGTAGAAGGTACGCGCGAACACGAGGCGGATGCCGAGCTCGCGCGCGGCGCGAATCACCTGCTCGGCGTTCTCGTTTCCTTCGTCGTGCAGGTAGAAAAAGTCGACGGTCGTCGTTACTCCCGCTAGAAGAGCCTCGGCGAATGCAAACAGTGCGCCCGCGTAGATCGCATCGCCGTCGAGCCGCTCGGAGAAGGGATAGAGGACGTCGTCACGCCACGACTCGAAAGCCCTGTCATCCGCGAAGCCCTTGAACAGGTTCTGGAACGCATGACCGTGGGCGTTGACGGTTCCGGGAAGGAGCGCCACGCGGCCCCAGTTGTCGACGTTCGCACCGGCGCTCAGGTCCGCCGCGTCGATCACGCTTTCGACCGAGCGGCCATCCAAGACGACGGCTTCGCCGGACTCGAAGTGGCCGTCGACGTAGATGAGCTCGGGGCGAATCGCATCCATTGGTAGTCAGGGGCGCAGTTCCCGCAACGCGGGCCTGTTTCCCCATCCCCCTTTCAAACCGTGCGTGCGGTTTTCCCGCACACGGCTTCCCGATGGTCTTCGAAAC
>WHSV01000126.1 GCA_009379915.1 Actinomycetota bacterium
TTCTCGCGTTTTGAGTCTCGCTTAGTCGCCAGACGTGTTCGCTTTCGTTTTCGGCGTTGGCGCTTGCTACTATCGTGGTCTATCGGAGGAGACTTGGAGATCTGGCATGAGGTGGCAGGCAAAGGATCCCCTGTTCTTCTGATCCATGCAGGCCTTTGCGACAGCCGCATGTGGGAGCCACAGTGGCAGACGTTCCCGCGGCTCCACCGAACGATCAGATGCGACCTGCGCGGGTTCGGCCGGACTCCGCTTCCCGCAGAGCCCTACTCGAATGCTCGCGATGTCATCGAGCTGCTTGATCGGTTGGAGCTGGGTGCCGCTGCGCTCGTGGGCGTGTCGCTCGGGGGACGCGTGGCCCTTGAGGTCGCGTTGGCACGGCCAGACTTGGTTGCGCGGCTGGTGCTGGTCGGATCTGGTCTCCCCGGCTACGCGTGGTCAGGCGCCGTCCGAAAGTACGGCGAGGAGGAGGATGCCGCGATTGCTCGCGGCGATCTCGATGCTGCCGTCGAGGTGAATCTGCGCATGTGGGTAGACGGCCCAAACCGCGCCCCGGACGAAGTTGACCCCAGCGTGCGTCGCTTCGTCGGAAAAATGCAGCGACGTGCTCTCGAGCTGCAGGCACCGGTGTGGGAGGAGGTGGAGGAGGAACTGTTGGTGCCTGACGTTGGGAGTCGCTACGTGGAGATCCGCGTCCCGACGCTCGTCCTGGTGGGTAGCGAGGATGTCTTGGACATGCATGAGATCGCCAACCGACTCGTTGCCGGAATTCCTAATGCGCGAAAGGAAACGATTGCCAGAGCCGCCCACGTGCCGAATCTCGAGCGTCCGGAGGAGTTCGAGCATCTCGTATTGCCGTTCCTCAGTGCGACGTAACGACCGGAGGCGAGTTTTGTCGGGTTTTAGGTCATGGGGAAGCGGTTGGTCCGGGATCCAGGCCACTCACGGAGGACCGGATCTCACTTCGCTACCGCAGAGGTAGCCAAGTCCACCGCAGAGGGTTTGAGTTCGTCGTCGGACGGTCCTTCGGCTGCGTCCTCCGCCGAGGAGAAGCAGAGCGCATAGCGGTTCTGCGAGTAGGGAAGCCTCCGGCCTAGCCGGAGGCTTCCTCGCGGTTTTGCGCTGACGCTAGGGAAGGGATCTGCTCCGCCAGTCCGATGAGGATGTCCTCAGGGCCTCGGATGTAGCACAGGCGATACACGTCTTCATACTGAACCACTTCGTCGACGAGCTGCGCCCCGTGTTTGCGGAGCCGGGCGAGCGTATCGTCGAGGTCGTCGACAGCGAACATGACCCGCAGGTAACCGAGACTGTTAACTGGATCGTTGCGGTGATCGGCGACCGGAGGGGGCGAGAGAAACCGCGAGAGCTCGATTCGACCGTGGCCATCGGGCGTGCACATCATCGCGATCTCGACGCGCTGATCGCGCAGTCCAGTGACACGCCCTGACCAGTCTCCTTCGATGATCGCTCGCCCTTCGAGTTCGAGGCCGAGCTCGACGAAAAAGGAGATAGCGGCATCGAGGGATTCCACAACGATGCCGACGTTGTCCATCCGCTGGATAGTCATGCGTTCGACCATAGCGGCATGCAACCTGACCTGGAGGCCGAACCCCCAATCGTTTTCCGGCGATTAGTTTCGTCGTCTTTCCCAGTCTGACTCTTCAAAGGTGTGATCAACCAAACCCGGTGCACGTCATGCCCGCTAGCTCGTCTTGATTAGCGAGCGCCGAACGAAAGGAGCAGTCCGATGCGAGAACTGATGGTCGACTTCATCACCTCCCTCGACGGCTACGCCTCGGGAGAGGGCTGGCCCGGCTGGTGGGGTCTCGAGAGCCCCGAGTACCTCGCCTGGCTCGGCGAGCAGCCCGAAGTCACCTACCTGATGGGAGCCAACACGTACCGACTGATGTCGGGCTTCGCCACGGGCGAGACGCCGGCCGGTACGGACGAGTTCAGAGCGGAAGAGGAGTCGGCCTTCGAGGGACTCACGCGCGCGAAGAAGGTGGTGTTCTCCGGTTCGCTAGAGGAGCCCCTCGAGTGGGCCAACACCACCCTCGTGCGCGGCGACGCCGTCGAAGCCGTCCAGGCGATGAAGGAGGAAGACGGCTCGCTGTTGAGCACGATCGGCAGCCTCACCCTGTGCCGCTCGCTGCTGCGGGCCGGGCTCGTCGATCGCTTCCGGGTCGGCATTTTTCCCGTTATCACCGGCGCCACAGGGGCCGAGCGCATCTACGACGGCTATCCCGACGTCGCGCTGGAGATGACCGAGAGCCGGACCTTCGAGGGCGGGATCCAGCTGGTCGAGTATCGGCCCCGGGTCCTGGAGCATCCACCGCTAGCAACTGCGTGAAACAAGCGCCACGAGATCCTTGGGCCGCCCAAAGCTCGCGCCGATCCGACGGCGGGCACTCAGCGCCTGGTCTCGTACCTGGTCAGCACCACGCCGTCGGGAAACGTCCGGGTCTCCACCAGGGTCAGGTTCACCCAGTTGTCCAGGGCCGTGAAGAACGGCGTACCGCCGCCCACCAGGACCGGATGGGTGACGATTGCGTACTCGTCGATCAGCCCGGCCCGCATGGCCGCCGCGGCGAGTGTGGCACCGCCGATATCCATGGGGCCGCCGTTCTCGGCCTTGAGCCGGGTGATCTCGGTGACCGCGTCGCCGGTGACCAGGCGGGTGTTCCAGTCGACCGTTCTGTTGCTCGAGGAGAAGACCACCTTCGGCATGTCCCGCCAGCGGCGGGCGAACTCGATCTGCGCCGGTGTGGCACCCGGCTGCTGGTCGGCGGTCGGCCAGTGGGAGCTCATCGTCTCCCACAGCTTGCGCCCGTACAGCGCCAGGCCCGTAGCGCCCACCCGGTCGGACCACCACTGGAACAGCTCGTCGCTCGGCACACTCCAGCCGAGGTCGTCGCCGGGCGCGGCGATGTAACCGTCCACGCTCAGGTTCATGCCGAAGGTCAGTTTCCGCATGGTGTCAGCCTCCCGTGAGTCGATACTCGGTGTACAGACCAAGGCGGACCGAAAAAATCATCGGTCAGGCCCGGCCCCTGCGGCGGCCGCCGGGTAACCCCTCCTCACCCGGCACGAACGAAGCCCGGCTTTGGCCGGGCTCCGACGCGGGATCTGCTTCGGTCGGTCCTTCGGCTGCGACCTCGGCCGAGGAGAAGCAAAGCCCGTAAGGCACCCCTGAGAAGCTTCCGGCTAAACGCCGGAGGCTTCGGCGCGTTTGAAAGCTCGGAGGAACAAGAACAGTGGGATCCGCTGCCACTGGGCGAGACCGGGTCGTTCCGTTACGGCGAGATCACTAGGTCGAGGTTCGCGGACGAGATCGATGACGAAGCCGCTCTGTTCTAATGCTCGTGTGTACTCCTCGAACGAATAGGCCAGGCCGTGGAAGGTGATCTCAAGCCCATTGCGTTCGACTTTTCATCTACACGTCTCGGTCCGTAGTAGGACCCTTTGACTGTGAAGGGCGCATCGGGCTGCGCGCTCTCGAATCGACCGGCATCGCTCATCGGATGCGCGATGCACATGCAGAAACGACCATCCGTTGTGAGGACACGTTCGACCTCTGCCACGGTCTTCGCCAGGTCTTCGACGTTCTGGAGCGAGTTGTAGGCGATCACGAGGTCGAAGGCGCCCTCAGCGAAAGGGAGCTGCTCGCCCGGTGCGATGACGTAGGCGCCGTGGATATCCTCCTGCCGGGCGTGGCGGACCATTGTGGGCGAGGGATCGAGTCCGACGACTTCGTGACCGAGACTCTCAAGATCCCGGACCACACGGCCCTCGCCGCATCCGAGCTCAAGCACTAGCCCGGATGGGGACGGGACGATCTCGTCGAAGAAGCTTGAGGAGTAGAAGCGATAGACGTCGTGGCCAGGTGTTCTCGCCCACTTGATCCAGTTGTCAGCCTCGTCGTCCCAGGTCTCGCTCACAGACAGAAGTGTGCATAGTTAGATCAGCTCCGGGCCGCAACTCCCGGCACCCGCAACCACTCACTCAACCGTGCCGCCTTCGCGGTAGGTCAGGTCGTCGCGGGTGGCGAGCTGGACGAACGCCACGCCCGCGTTGAGCTACTGGATGCGGCCCTGGCGATCGGTCTCCCGGAACCCGAAGCACGCCAGACGCTCGACAGCGGCTTCACCGCTGGCGCCCGCGAACCCCGTTCCGCCCCGCATCGAGTCAGAGGCGGCACTGCCAACGACTAGTCGTGTGCTCAGACCCGCCGCGTGCTGACTTTGTGCTGACCTGGGGTTCGACCCGATATGCGAGAGAGGGATGCCAGACCCCATGTGACCAGCGGCTTTCCGTTGTGGGCCCAGATGGACTTGAACCATCGGCCTCACCCTTATCAGGGGTGCGCTCTAACCGAGCTGAGCTATGGGCCCCGGACTCGCCGCCCAGACTGACGGCAACGAGGAGAAATCCTACCGTCGCGAGAGCGAGAGGGACACCCGGGCATGAAAACGGCCCCCTCCTTCGGGGGGGGGCCCGTCACTGCATAGGGTTACCGATCAGCCCGCGAGGCCCAATCCCGAGACGATTTGTTCCTTTGGCCTGGCACCCACGACCTGGGCTGCCATCTTCCCGTCCTGGAAGAGAGCGATTGTCGGGATGCTCATGACTCCGTATCTCGCGGCGACGGTGGGGGACTCGTCGATATTCAGCTTGACGACCCTGATCTTGCCCTCGTACTCGACCTGAATCTTCTCGAGTTCGGGGTGCACCAGCCGGCACGGGCCACACCACTCGGCCCAGAAATCCACGATGACCGGGGTGTCGGCTCCCAGAACGGCCTCGTTGAAATCGGTCTCGCCGACCGCTTGCATGTCTGCCACCGAGATGCCTCCTGTCGATCCTGAGTGAAGCGGCTAAGAATTGTGTTTGTTCGCCACTCCTGGACAACGTTCCGCTCCAGCCTATATTCCACCCCGCCTTCCGGCTGAACCTTCCTTCCTTCGCCCAAGGTCATCATTTGGGCCCCAGCCGCCCTCGCCGGAACGGGGTGGATGCCGCTGGACTGATTCCACCCGCAGTCGGGCGAGGCCCGCTGAACTGGTGTGTTGACGGACTGACTTTCGTAACTCACTCAGCGCATTCATGCTGACAAGGGGAGGCCGTCCGAGGCCGAGTTGTAGTCAGAGGCAGTCGCCCAGCAACGACGTCGTGAGTGTCATGCGGCCGAGCGCGATCCAGGCCGAGCCGTAGTAGGTCGGGTGTCTCCCATCCACGGCATCGGCACGCGCCAGAAGGTCGTCCACGGTCACGTCCTGGCCGGATCCCGATGCCACGGCGGCGAGGGCGACCACTCCCGAGGCCGACTCGCCGTCTTCGGCGGGATCACCCTGCAGCGTGTACGTGGGCTCGATGGTGTCGAGGCGATCGCGCTGCGCAAAATTCCATGCCGTCCCGGCGAGTTGGCGACCGCGGGGATCACAGTCTTCCGCGAACCGGATGTATGTGCGCTGGGCATCTGGCTCCAAGTTGCGCAGGATCCTGCACGCAATCGATGAGGAAGCTATCGTGCCGGAGGGAAGGACGGTTGGATTCCGTGACGACTACACCGTCGCGGGCAACCCGATCCGCTTCAAACGCGGAGAAACCGAGTTGCGCCTGGACGACGAATGGCGCCAAGCCATGACTCTGTCCAGCAAGTTCGCGATGACGTCACTGACTTGGCACGGCCTGACGCGCTACGGCTTCGACTTGACGTGGGCTTCCTAACTTAGGCGAAGCAAGCAAGGCCCGGGACAGGCATTATTGAGCCCGGAGGTGATGCTCGTGGTGCGCAGACTGCAGGCGAAAAAGCGTGTCGCTCTCGTGGCGCACGATCAC
>WHSV01000127.1 GCA_009379915.1 Actinomycetota bacterium
ACAACGGACCGGGGCACCGTTGACACCCCTCCTCGTCAATTGTGAATGCTAGTTGCCTGCACGGCAATGCAGGAGTGCTCTGAAAAGGGTCGAACTCTCCTACATCGGACTCGGCGAGCCCGCGGGTCCACCAGGTGTGGTCAAACCTCAAGGGGGAGGGCATCGCAACATGACACGACGACGAGAACGACGGTTGCGCAGGCTGGAAGTTGCCTCACTGGCGATGGCACTGATCGGAGCACTGCTGTTGCCCTCGGCCCCCAGTGCTCTGGGCACCAACGAGACTTACGGTTTCCAAGGTGAGACCGGCAGGGCCGAGGACGTGGATGCCCGCAGGGGCTCCGTGGCCCCCAGCTCTCAGCAACTCACCATGGTGAAGGACATGGGCGCCACGGTTCGCTGGAATGACTACGGCACGCCGCACTCGCTGATCAAGCAGGGGGGCTATCTCGCCTCCGGCCTGTCTTCCAACGCGGTCGAGGCCGCCCGATCATGGGTCAGTGATAATCGGGCACTGTTCCGGCTGTCACGGCAGGGGATCGAAAACCTCGAGGTGATCAACGACTCCAAGCTCGAGGGCAGTGACGCTCACGTGGTGTTGTTCCGTCAGTCCTTCGGGCGACTCGAGGCCGCCCAGGACGGCATGCTCACGGTCGGCGTCATCGGCGGAAAGATCGCCTATGTATCCTCGTCCATCGCGGGGGATGGCAACAGTCCCGCGGCCAGCGAGCTCAGTGCCACCCAGGCGTATCTGATCGCCGCCGGCGACGCCGGACTCGGCGTCGAGGCCGCCGACGTAGAGGTCCTGAACAAAAAGGAGGACGGGTGGACGCTGTTCAAGGTCAAGGGCCTCGCAGGCATGCAGCGCGCCAAACTCGTCGCGCTGCCGACTTCCGAGGATGGAATTCGTCCGGCCTACGAAACGATCGTGCTGAACAACCAGGTCGGTGAGGATCTTCACCCTCTCGCGTTCACCTACTTCGTCGACGCGGTCGGCGGCAAGGTGTGGTTCCGTCAAAACCAGGTCCAGCACCTCGCTCAGCAAGAAACGGGCACCTTCAGCGGCGAGACCGGGGGTCCGGGCAACCCCTGCGGACCCAAGCATCCCTTTGAGGCGCCCGCCGGGACGCAGAGCATCGACGTCGTGGCGTCGGCCAACAACCCCGTCGACGACATCGTGCTCAACCTCTACGACCCGACCGGTGAGGTCGTCGCATCCACGGACACGCTATTCAGCCCCGAGGCGATCCACTATTCTCCCGCCGTGCTCGTGCCGGGCACCTACGAGGCCGAGGTATGCCAATTCGAGCCCCAGGCCGAGGCCTTCGCCTACAGCGGTATCTTTTCGGCGAACCCTGTGGGAACCAGCGGGCTTCCCTATCCTCCCAAGTGGAGCGTGTTCCCCGCCAACCCGCCGCTCGATTACTCCACCACAGATACCCGCGAGTTGTGGTGTTGGGAGAGCGCGGTCGATGGCACTCCGGTAGAGGGTTGCGAGCGCGAGGTCAAGAACCTCGCGGCGCGCGCTCCGTGGGACCATTCGTTCCGCAGCGGCACTCCGACCTTCACCACCATCGGCAACGCCGCCTTCAACGGCGAGGCGTGGCTCGCAGCCAACACCGTCATCGCCGGGGCTCTCGGCCCTGGTCCCACCGGTTACCGCCCCGTCAGCCTCGAGCGCAACTACGACTTCGAGTGGACCAACCAGTGGAACGAGTCCAAGTGCGACCCGAGCGTGTTCACCAGCGGTCAGCGCAACGACGTGGATGCAGCGACGACGAACCTGTTCGCGATGCACAACCGCATGCACGACTGGTCCTACTTCCTCGGCTTCACCGAGCAGAACTACAACCTGCAGGACTCCAACCTCGGCAACGGGTCGCCCGGTCCGTTCCCGCTGGGCCGTGAGGCCGATCCCGAGATCGGCAACGTCCAGGCGGGTGCGATCAGCGGCGGTTACCCGACCTTCGGAGGCCGTGACAACGCCAACCAGATCACGCTCAACGACGGCATCGCGCCGATCACGAACATGTATCTGTGGCAGCCGATCGCGGGCGCCTTCTATGCCGAGTGCACCGACGGTGACTTCGACATGTCGGTGATCGGTCACGAGTACACGCACGCCATCTCCAACCGCATGGTGGGAGGTCCCGATGCCGGCCTCAGCGGCCCGCAGGCGGGCGCAATGGGCGAAAGCTGGTCGGACCTGAGCGCAGTCGAGTACCTCAACGAGTTCGGTTTCGTGCCGACCGGCGATGAGAACCCGTTTGCCGTAGGACCGTACGTGACCGGCGACCACCAAGCAGGAATCCGCAACTACGGCATGAACGAGAGCCCGCTCAACTTCTCGGACGTCGGCTACGACGTCACGGGGGCGCAGGTTCACGCCGACGGAGAGATCTGGAGCGCGGTCAACTTCGACATCCGCCAGGCGCTGATCGAGAAATTCAACGGGGCATTCCCCGCAACCGATCCGGCGCTCCAGCGGCGCTGCGGTGACGGCGAGCTCCCGGCCGACCGGTGTCCCGGCAACAGGCGCTGGATCCAGATCATGTTCGACGCGTGGCTCCTGATGCCGCCGACGGTCAGCATGGTGGATGCGCGCGACGCGTATCTAGCAGCCGATCTCATGCGCTTCGGGGGAGCCAACCAGGACGTGCTGTGGCGGGAGTTCGCGCGTGGCGGACTCGGCATCGATGCGGCCAGCGACACCAACGCCGATCCCGATCCGACGCCGAGCTTCGAGTCGCCGCTGGCGAACAACGGCACGATCACGTTCGCGCCGATCGCCACTGACGAGGGCGGGGCACCGGTGGATGCCGAGATCTTCGTCGGCGATCACGAGCAGCGCGCCACGCCGATCGCCGACACCAACTCCGCCAGCGAGCTCGGTGAGAGCGCCAGCTTCGTGCCCGGGACCTACGACCTCATCGTGCGAGCCGATGGCTACGGCGCACAGCGCCTCACGGTCACGGTACGACCAGGCCGGAGCAGGACGCTCACGGTCCGGATGCCGACTAACTGGGCATCGCTCAACAAGGGTGCCAACGCATACGGCGACGGCGTCAACCTAGACTCGCTCATCGACGACACCGAGGAGACCAACTGGGCCTCACTCGGCGAAGAGGTCGAGGGGCGCACGGTGTACGTCGACATGACGAAGGGCGAGCACCTCGTCGACAAGGTTCAGGTGAGTGCCATGCTGCGTGCCTCCGATCCCGATAACGAGGGCGACCCTGGATCGCAGAACCGCTTCTCGGCGCTGCGACAGTTCGAGATCCTCACCTGCAACGCAACCGAGGAAAACTGCAGCCGGACCGACAACTTCGAGGTGATCTTCGCGAGCGCCGAGGATGCGTTCCCGGCACACGCGCCGAGGCCGCGCAGCCCCGAGCTGATTATCAGGTCGTTCGACGTTCCCGACACGAGGGCCACGCACGTCGCGCTACGGGTGGTCACCAACCAGTGCACCGGTGGGTCCGACTTCCAGGGCGACACCGACAACGACCCGCTCAACAACCCGGACTGCGACGAGGGCGACGCCGGCCCGCTCATCTCACTGCAGGGCAACAACGTGAGGGCGGCCGAGCTTCAGGTGTTCTCTCGGTAGCACAGCTGCAGTCTTGGAGGGGGCCGAGGATTTCCCGGCCCCCTCTTTTGGTGCGCCCAGCAGCATGGGGCGGTGAGGAGGTGATCACCAGACAGAGCAGCGACCCAAATGGCGAAAGTCTTCGCTCAGCGTTTGATGCATCGGGAGGAGGTTTTCTGCCGGGCGGCAAAGGGCCTCCCTCTGAGGTGATGCCCTCGGCCCTGATCGCTGGCGTCCGGAATGCTCCCAGAGCCTTGTTGCACCCGCTTGACAATTGAGATGCTGGCGGAGCCGACCCCTTGGGCTTTCGAAGCGGGCGCCGGCGGGTTGAGTTCTGGGTACGCGGCGTCGGCGCGATCGAACTCGGTGGTACCGCAGAAGGAGTTGGACCCAGCGACCGCGTAAGGCGCCTCTCGCACCTCGTTGAGGAGTGTCTGGCAGCCATGGCCGAATCTGGCTGCGGGCCTGCGGGGACTTTGGTCAGCTCTGGTTGGGCTCAGGAGCCGAGAGTCAGCTTCCCGCGGCCCCGCCGCGGCCCGAGGCTTTCGGATGATTCGAGGACGGGTGGCTTGTGGCCGCTCATCATCATTCCTTCTCCTCGTTGGGGGTGCGGATCGGCGGTCGCTCGAGCCGCCTCGGCTCTGGTTCGGAGAAGCTGGATGTGAACAATGAGTCCGCATGCTCACTCGCTGAACCACGTTACGACATGGAGTCGATCTTGAAGGGACTCAGATCCTGGAAAACACCCGCCTACCCCTCGCGACCGCCAAGCGAGCCGGTTACTTGCGCGTCACTTCGTGTAGCTTGCCGGCCTCGACATCGTAGACCGCTCCTCCGATGGGGGTATCGCTCGGGATGAGCGGCGAGCGCCGCAACGTCTCGACATCGTCGAGGACACTCGCCTCGAGGTCCGAGAAGGGCAGAAAGTCCCAGGCGCTAGCATCGGCACCAAGATCTTCGCCAACCTTACGGACCAGATCCTCGTTCGAAAAGGTCAGCATTCCGCAGTCGGTGTGATGGATGACGATGACTTCGTCGGTCCCCAGCAGGCGCTGGGAGATCACGAGCGATCGGATGGCATCGTCGGAGGCGCGACCCCCAGCATTGCGGATTAGGTGGGCGTCGCCAAAATCGAGCCCCAGAAATTGCTCGGGATGAAGCCGGGCGTCCATGCAGGTAAGTACCGCAACCCTCCGGGCCGGAGGCATTGGCAGCCCTCCTCGGTCGAAAGTGGACGCGAACCGCTCGTTAGCAGCAAGGAGCTCATCGAACTCAGACACAGCAACCGCCTCCTTAAGCTCTATTAACACTGGAACAATAGTACATAATAACCAGGTGAACCATCCCCCTGGACGAGACCGGGCTCTTCAGGAGAGAGGGCTCCCCATGGCCCGTTGGTCCACGCCGCAGGACGGGTACTCTCGCAACATGTCGGAAGGATCGTGGACGGGCCAGCGAGTTCATCCGTTTTCTGCGTCAAACCGTTGATGTGACGCGGCACCCTCGGGCTCGTGAGTTGAGGTGACCACTTCCCGCCCACTGGCTTACACCATCTTTGAGTTCGACCAGGAGTTCCCGGACGATGCCGCTTGCGGAGCGCTTATCGCGTCGTGCGCTGACCGGCTGAAGTCGGTCAGCTTGCCTTTCATCGCCCGGACGAGCCGGAGTCGTCGGAACCTGCCGAGCCATGTGTCCCCAACGGGCAGTCGTGAAGGGTCGGATCGGGCTCGGAGGTAGCGCGCGGCCTCCTCCCACCACGGCCCGATCGTGGGGATTGCGGTCGGAGAACCGGGTAAGGTCCGAGAGCGCGGCAGGCGATCGGAGGTCGTGGGTGTCACGGCTTCGATCGCAGTAGCCGCCGCCTTGCAAGCGGTCGACGGCATCGCGCTGAAGACGATGGTTGACCGCTGGGCCGCTGCGATCGGTCAAGAGCAGCGGATCGCTTTTGAAGCGGCTTTGGCTGTACGGCAGATCGAGATCGGGTTGGCGAGCCTCGTGAGCATCTTGTTCGGGTTGACGTGGTCGCTGTACGGCATGGCCGTTCTTCGTAGTTCTCGTTATCCCGGGTGGCTCGGCGCGGGGGGCCTAGCGGGCGGTCTCGGAACGGTGATCGGTGGCATCGTCCAGGCAACGACAGGTTTCTCCGCACCCGCGATGACGATCAGCATGGCCACCAGTTCGCTCCTTCTGAGACGAAACTAAACCGGAGCAG
>WHSV01000128.1 GCA_009379915.1 Actinomycetota bacterium
TATCTCAGGTTTGTGCCACAGGCTCTCAGGCGGGACTGAGACCAAAAAGGTGGGCCAACAATGAGCCTCAGGGGAGGTTTCGGCCCCGGGACCCACCCGGAGCGGGGCAGATCACCCACCCACTCACCCCGCGTCGATGCCGGTTTTGCTTTTCCCCGGGGCCCCCCGGGACCCACCCGGAGCGGGCAAACCCAGCCACCCACCCCACCCACAGTGCTCCGCCCTAGTGACGTTTGCCCATGATGGTTTGTTGGGCGGGGCGCGAGGTCAGTTCTTGCGCTTCACAGTGCGAGTCCACGTACGAACGGAACGACTCCGAGAAGAAGGAACGACGGCAGCACGCACGCCACCAATGGGACCGTCATCAGAATGGGGGCCCGGCGAACTGCTCGGTCCAGCTCTCGTGCGAACTGAGCATCTCGATGAGCGGCGAAAGCCTCGAGCCCGTCGGCCGCCGGAAGACCCTTCCGCGCCGCTCGGTCAAGTGTCACGGACATGCCGGTGAGGCCGGGGTTACCGGTCCTGCGCAGAGCATCGGACCAGGGGAGGCCCAGGAGATTGAGCTTGTGCGCCCGCGCTAGATCGTTGCGCACGTCCTCGGGTGCGTGACGCGCGATCGCCTCCAGGGTAGGGCCCAGAGGCGCCCCTCCAGACAGAGCGGCGGCAGCGACCCGGGCCGCGACACAGGCCCCGTCCTCGGTCCGAGGTGGTTCGGGAGTGAGGTGCTTCATCCACCGCATCCCGCCCAGAGCGAGAACCACACCCAAGATGAGCATCGAGAGGCCGGCGGGATCCATCAGAGAGACGCCCGACGCGGGGACTAGAGGAATGCACAATAGAGGGAGCCCGGCGATGATGCGCGCCGAGAGCGACATCCCCGCCACGGCAGCAAGCGTGGTCTGCCAAGCAGCTCTCCGTCTTTCGATGGTGTCCGCAAGCCCGTCGACTATTCGGGCAAGATCGCCACCGAGCAGGCCGGACATCCCGAAAAGCACTTGCAGGGAACGACCGTCGGAGCCGAACGCGCCGCTCAAACTCTCGATCGCATCAAACGTCGACTCGCCCAGTATCAGCCTCCTCGACATCCTTTCGAGGAGGGGTCGCATCGCTTCCGGCGCGTCCTCGTGCCACAGAAACAGCGCGTTGCGAGGCGTAGAACCGGCGCGCAGAAGAGCAGCCAAGGAGTGAAGGGCCGCCGCCCGGTCCTCGAGCTCGTCATTCCGCCGTCGCGAGGCTAACGGAAGCCTCATTCGACGTCCTCGATGGCCGAGACGACGCGCAGCCCGGTCGAGTCGCGATCGAGTTGAACGACGACGTCTAGGGCTCTCGTCACCTGACGCTGAAGCGCGGCCTCCGACGCTCCGGAACCGGCTTGGAGCGCGAGAGTGACCAATCGTTCGAGCGCCTCGTCGGGGCCGCGTGCGTGGACCGTGACCATCGAACCCTCATGGCCCGTGGACATTGCAGCCAGCGCGGCCAGTGCTTCCTCTCCCCGCACCTCGCCCACCACGATGCGATCGGGGCGCATCCGCAACGCCGCCCGAACCAGAGAGGCAAGACCCACCTCTCCGGCGTTCTCGACGTTAGGAGGTCTAGCAATGAGCGACACCGAGTGAATGCAAGCGGGTCGGAGTTCCGGAGTCTCCTCGACGAGCACGACCCGCTCGGTATCGGGCACGGCGCCGAGCAGCGCGTTGAGCAGAGTCGTCTTGCCCGTTCCCGTGGCGCCACTAATCACAATGGATCGCCGGTCCTTCACGAGGGCTTCGAGGAGGGCCGCTTTGGTCGAGTCAAGCATCCCCCGGTCGACGAGGTCACTCAGACCGAAACGCGCGGGGGGGAACTTACGAATCGAAACCAGGGGGCCGTCGGGTGCCACGGGTGGCAGCACGACGTGGATTCGGGAACCGTCGCGCAGACGAGCATCCGCTATGGGCCGAGCGGAGTCCACTCTGGCCCCCGCCGCCCCCAGGAGCCTGTCGATCAGAGCCAGTAGGTCGTCGGTTGAGGAGAATGCAACCCCCGTCGTCTCCAGGACTCCGCCGCGTTCGACCCAGACGGGTTCGGTTCCGTTCGCTAGGACGTCTGTCACCAGCGAATCTCGCATCAACGCGCTGAGGGGGCCGAATCCGTCGATGGTGTCGGCGAGCTGAGCGACACACGTACCCAAGTCGCATTGAGGAACCTCTTCGGCGACCAGCTCCCTTAAGGCAAGACGCCTCTGCGCGGGATCCAATTCGGCGAGATCGTCGCGCTCGAGCACCAGCTCGTATAGATCCATCGCGGAGCTTGGCCGCGGCGGAGATTCGCCGCTCATCGCACCACCAGTGCGTCCGCCAACCGAGTGACCGCTCGTCCGAAACGCGTCCACTTCAACGAAACGAGCCGGCCGTCGTCCTCTGCGTCGCGCAGTGCGGGACAGCATGGAAGCTCCAGTGATATCGGCCGGCCCACGAGATCGGCCAGTTGAGCTCGAGTCGTCTCCCCGCCTCGACCCAGACGATTGATCACAACTGCACAGTCGAGATCGGGCCATTCTTCGATGAACGCGCGCGCCCAGTGAGCCTGTGGGACCGACGGACCCATGACGAGCACACCGGCATCGGCCTCGCACAAGGCGGCCGAGGCGTTGCGCGCCGGAGCATCGACAACGAGCAAGTCGAAGGCTGATCGTGACCTCTTCAGCACCAGCCCGGGATCGCCGCCGTCCTCGGGAGCAAGCAGTACTCGGAACCCAGGCGCGACGGGAAGGAAGCAGCGGGCGATGGATTCACTCGATTCGTCCAGGTCCGCCCACGTTAAGTGCTCGCCGGGCATGAAGCCCAGTCGCAAAGCAGCCCCGGGCGTCACCTCGATGAACCCAACGCCTGCGGCTGGTGCCAGAGCAGCTGCTAGGTGCAGAGCGAGAGACGTGGCTCCAACGCCACCCGAAGCCGAGGTCACGACGATGACGGCCCCCTCACGCGCGCCGGTCCGAGATTCGATCTCGTCGATAACGCTCCTCGGATCTGCCGGATCGAAAGGGATGCCGTCGCCGTCGGCATCCGGACCGAGGACGACGATATCGACGTCCTCCGGCGCCGATGTATGCAGAGACACCGACCAGGAGACGGGAGCCTCGTCAAAGGCGCGCGCGGCCTCGAGCCGAACGTCGGGGTCGTTGCTGACTACGGCGATGCGCAACGCGGACATGTACCGACGATGACACTGCTGCGATGAACGTACTGTGACGCACGTCACAACTCTTCGGGCTGATTCGGGTTAGAAGGGCCTTCGAGTTGGCGCGCCGAATCCGATGCGGTCACAATGGTTGTTAGTGGAAGCAGCCTTCTTCGACCTCGACAAAACCATCATCGCCAAGTCCGGCCCCCTTGCTTTGGGCCGGAGTTTCTTCAGAGAGGGCATGATCAGCCACTCCCTTCTGGCAAAGGCGGTCTACGCACAGCTGATGTTCCAGTTGATGGGCGCGGACGAGGCGAAGATGGAGCGGATGCGCACCGAGGCCGCCAAGCTCACCGAGGGCTGGGAGGTCGACAAGATAAAGAAGGTCGTCAACGAGGTGCTCGAGGAAGTCATCTCTCCGTTGATCTATGCGGAGGCACTCGAGCTGATCCACGACCATCACGCAGCGGGCCGGCTCGTGTGCATAGTCTCGTCGTCGCCGGAGGAGATCATCGAGCCTCTCGCGCGCTTGTTGCGCGTCGATCGCTTCATCGCATCACGCCCACAGATCGTGGATGGAAGGTACACGGGCGAACTCGACTTCTACGCATACGGCCCCAACAAACCGACGGCAATCAAGGAGCTCGCAGCCGAGCTCGACATCGACCTCGATAACTCGTTCGCGTACACCGACTCGATCACCGATCTCCCGATGCTGGACACGGTCGGGAACCCGGTTGTCGTCAACCCCTGCAAGGAGCTTCGAAGGATCGCGAGCGAGCGAGAGTGGCGAACCGAGACGTTTCGGAATCCCGTGACCTTGCGGTCGCGGCTGCCGGAGTTGAGACGGCCGGACGTCACCTGGGAAGCGAGCGCGCGGGTCGCGCTGGGTGTGGTGGGCATGGCTGCCCTCGGTTACTGGCTGGCCAAACGAACCACCCGGGCCTGATCAGGGCGAGTTGGTGGGGTGGACGGCTGGATCTGGCCCCACCGGGTGGGTTCTTGGGCCCGGAAAGGCCAAAACCCGGCATCAACGGGGGTGAATTGGTCCAGGGAAGGCATGGGTCTGCCCGCTCCGGTGGGTCGGGGGGGCCGGGGAAACCAAACCGGCATCGACGGGGGTGAGTTGGTGGGTGCTCGGGTAGATCTGCCCGCTTCGGGCGGGTAATGGGGCAGGCATGGACGCTCACCTCACCCCAGAGGGTGAGCGGATGCCCCTAGATCGGAACTCTCGACCTTCAGCCACCGTTTCGGTGGGTTGAGGGTCGAACGTTCGCGGAATCCGCATTAGAGCGGGCCCGAGGACCGGAACAGCCGCCCATTCCCCCTTCGGTGCCGGTTTCGAGCCCGGCGAGACCATTGAGAGCGCGCTCGAGGACCCGAACAGCCGCCCACTTCCCTCGTCGATGCTGGTTTGAGCCCGGCGGGGCCCGCCGGTCAGCGCGTGGCGGATTGGGGGAGTCGTTCGGGCGGCAGCTCGGTCTCCACCGGCTCTGGTTTGGACTCATGCCGGACGATGTACGCCACCGACCCCACGATGATCGTGGCGCCGACCGCGATGGCGAGCGTCACCGGCTCGTCCAGCAAAGCCCAGCCGAGGAAGATCGCCACGACGGGGTTCACGTAGGCGTAGGTCGCCACCTTCGAGATCGGGGCGTGTTGCAGGAGCCACGTGTACGCGGTGAACGCGAGCAGCGATCCAACGAACACGAGGTATAAGAGGCCGACGATCGAGGACGTCGAGAACGATTCGAAGTCGACCCGGCCCCCCTCTCCCGCGGCGAGTCCCGCAACGAGCATGATCAGACCACCGCACAGCATCTGGATCGTCGTCGAGGTGAACGGGTCCTCGGGCAGTGGCAGGCGCTTGGAGAAGAACGACCCGCTCGCCCAGAAGGCCGAGGCCAGGACCACTGTGAGCACTCCGGTTGTCGTCGCGGCACCACCACTCGATCCCGGCAGCACCAGCACGCCCACTCCCACGAAGCCGACGATCACGCTGATCAGCGTCGCTCGGGGAACTCGGTCCTTGAAGATCGCTCTCAGCACGACAACCCACAGCGGCACCGCGGCCACCACGAGGGCCGCCAGGCCCGAGGGGATCGACTGCTCGGCCACCATCACGAGACCGTTGCCACCGAACAACAGCGCTCCGCCGACGAGGGAGCACGCGAGGATTTCCTTGGGGGAGACGGCCACGCCCTTGAAGCCGCGCCTGACCATCAGGACCAACTGCATGACGGCACCGGCGGCGATGAAGCGCACACCCCCGGCAAGTAGAGGGGGCATGGTCTCGACGACATAGCGGATGGCGAGATAAGTCGATCCCCAGACGAGGTAGACGACCCACAGGGCGCTCCAAACGAGCCATGTGGGCGCCATCCTCTCGGGGCGCGCGATCTTGACGTTCATGTGGTCATACAACGGGGTTGCAGGTCAACGGCATCCCAGGTTTCCGAAAGTTCGAAGAAATCAAAGCCGGACATCACGAACGGCATCGAAATCGCGCGTCGGCCGAAGAATCGAAAGTCTGGGCTTCGGCGGAGCT
>WHSV01000037.1:0-14602 GCA_009379915.1 Actinomycetota bacterium
CCCCGATTATGCGTACGTTTCGGTATCCGCGCCCTGCAGGATGTCCTCGAACAGGCGCCAGGAGGGCTCGTAGAGCCGCGGGGGCCGGTTGTCGTCCATCGGAACTATGACCACGTCCTTGCCCTCGGCCCACACGACGGCCAGCGCGGGGTCGTTGATGTCCATGATGGCGAGGGTCGGGATGCCTCGTTCGATGGCGGCTCCGGCGAAGCCATGGTCGCCGATGACGAAGTCGGGGTGGGGCTCGGCCTCGAGCAACGCCTCCATCGGCTCGCTCGAGTGCGTGTGCAGCAACTGGCCCCAGTCGGCAAGCATGCCCACCCCACCCACGTAGCGGATCTCGGAATGCCTCCGGCGGATACCGAGGTCTGCGTCCTCGTGGAGCACGACCACCTTGCCTCCGGCGGCTCGATATGCATCGAGGACCCGGATGTAGTGCTCGAGCATGCCCGTCGGGTGCCCCGTGCAACACAACAGAGTCGAGCCTCTGTCGGCCTCGGCCTTCAAGCGCTGAGCACCGGCGACGATGGCATCCACGGTCTTGGCAGGGTCCATGACGTCGTAGCCTGTGTAATCGTCGATGTCATCGCTGCAACCGGTGAGCTCGGCCATGAATCCGAGCACCTCGGCAGGCGAATAGGTCGTAAGCCCGGAGAGCCCGAATCGAGACTCCTCGTCATCACCGGAGACCATGGCCTTGATTTTCGTGAGAGCGTTGTGGCGAGTGTGCGACTGGTGCGGCCCTGTGATACCGGCGGCAACCAAAGCATCGCGCGCGTCGGACAAGCTGATAG
The DNA here is from genome assembly GCA_009379915.1 of Actinomycetota bacterium. Lineage (GTDB taxonomy): Bacteria > Actinomycetota > CADDZG01 > CADDZG01 > WHSQ01 > WHSV01. The sequence goes on from WHSV01000037.1 coordinate 795, forward strand.
GGGGCATAGGAGAATCGTAGCGAGTGTCCGAACTTTCGCGAACAGGACGCACGTAGCTTCCAAATCAGAGGAGATCGACGACATGGAGTTGTTCTCGCTCGAGGGAAAGGTTTCGGTGGTCACCGGAGCGTCTAGGGGTATCGGGCGTGCGATCGCGCTCGGCCTGGCCGGCGCGGGCTCGAACGTTGCGGTTGCGGCAAGGACCGAAAGCGACCTCGAGACGCTGGTCAAGGAGATCGAGGGACTTGGTCGCAACGCCCTTTCGGTGCCGACGGACGTGCTCGATCGAACCGCGATCGAGACACTGCTCGACCGCGCGATCGACGAGCTCGGGGGCCTCGACGTGCTCGTGAACAACGCCGGTGGAACCCGGTTCGTCGCCCCGATCACTACCCTTAGGCCCGAGGGATGGGACAAGATCATCGACCTCAACCTGAACGCGGTCTTTCACGCGACCCAGCTGGCGGCTCAGAGGATGATCGACAGAGGTGGAGGCTCGATAATCCAGATCTCCTCGGTAGCAGGGGTACAGGGGGCCGAGGGGCTCTCTTTCTACTCCGCGGCGAAGGCGGGGGTCAGGCTCATGACTCAGGCCGTGGCCCGCGAGCTCGCGTCCTCGGGTGTTCGTCTGAACTCAATTGCTCCGGGATGGATCGCGACCGACCTCAACGCCAACATGTGGAGCGACGAGGGCATCCGCAAATCGATGGAGGACATGATCCCCATGGGCCGGTTCGGCAGGGCAGAGGAGATCGTGGGCCCTGCGGTGTTTCTGGCCAGCGACGCGGCGAGCTTCGTCACAGGCGCGACTCTGGTCGTGGACGGTGGGCAGCTGGCCTGAGGGCGGGCCACTAAGTCAACGAGTGCATCGACCCGCGGAAACCGCGTTCGTCGCTCCGATACCGGCATCGATCTCGCCGACGACCTCGGCCCCCGTAAGCGCGAAGCCCCGGCCCGAATCCGTGGTCGAGGCAGCGAACACCACCCCCGCGACGCTCCCATTGGGGAGCACGAATGGTCCGCCCGACTCCCCCTGGGTGACCTCCGACCGGAGCTCGTAGACCTCGCGCGATACGTCATCCTCACCGTAGATGTCCTTGCCCACGGCTTCGTAACGATCCTGCACCGCGGCCGAATCTGCGTCGAGGCGCCCGTTCGCGTCTCCCGGATAACCGAGGGTGGCGCCGGGTTGCCCGCGCTCGCGCCCCTCGGTCTCGAGGCGAAGCGGCGGGGCCGACACGCTGTCCGAGAGACGAAGGACGGCGATGTCCATCCGCGGATTGAAACGCACGATCTGCGCCGAAACCGTTTCCTCCTGCTGGGTCTGAACCGTGACATTCTCGCCCCCGGCCACCACGTGCGCGTTGGTAACGACCGCACCGTCCGAGACCATCCAGCCGCTCCCAAGCTGTGTCCCGCCACACGCCGGGACGGTGATCCGGACGGTCGAGGGTGCGGCTGCATCGATCGCTCGACTGGCAGTTCGATTGTTCGGCAGGTCCACCGGAGGACCGATGCTTCGCGGGAGGCCCGCAAAGACCTGAGGAAAGCCGGAGGTGTTGAGGTACTGGCTGAAGTACGAGAGAAGGTTTGGAGGGGGAGGCAAGGAGTCGTCGAGGGTCTGCAGAATTACCGAGCGCGCCAGTGCGCGGTTTACCGGACGAAGGGTCGAGGATGCGACGAGCGAGCCGATCAACCAGAAGGTGAGAGCCGCCAGCACGATTCCGCCCAGCGCTCCGAGCCCCTGGTTGAGCTTTCCCAGTTTCACCTTGTGGGCCAGGCTCGCGAATCGCTGGCCGATGATGTAGCCGATCGTCTGACCGACCGTCAGGAGCACGAAGACGGTGAGCAGCGAGATCATCACCCCGGTGAGCCCCGCACTGTCGGTCACGGCGCCGGCGATGCGGGGGCCGAGCGCGACTCCCGCCAGCAGCCCGATGAAGCCACCTCCGAGCTCGAAAACCAGGCCGAGGAGACCCCTGCGATACCCGCGGTAAGCGGTAAGCGCCGCGATGAGGAGGAAGAGCAGATCGACGATGTTCACGAGACCAAGCGTCTGCTCACATGCCCTCCAACCCGGTCATGAGGGCGCGCACGGTAAGGCCACAGCAGAGCAGGGCCGCGATTCCGAAGGGCACGAAGGGCACCTCGGAGAAGCGGCCCTTCGCAGCTCGATGCGCGAAGATCAAAACGGCGGCGGGAAAGAACGCCCCATAGACGTAGTGGAGCCAGGTGGTCCCCTCGAAGGCCGGTCGCCGGCCGGACAGAAAGAGAACGGCCCCCACGATGAACTGGATCCCTACTACGACCTGAAGGATTCCGAGCAGGCCCCAGTACCAGTCGTGCGGGACCCGGTTGCGGAGCAGGATCCACAAAGACCACAGAGTGAGGACTCCGAATCCGATCGGGATAGACCAGCCGACGTAGAGATGAATCTCGCTGATTGCGTCCACGGACGGAAGGGTAAACGCGGCGGGCCACTAAAGCGGCGCGAGCTTCTCGAGGTGTGGAACGCACGCTCCCAGGACCTCGTCGACCGACTCGCCGATCGCGTCACGGTAACTGCGAGACACTGCGTCCGGAGTCCGGTCTCTCAGCCACTCGGCCGGAATGACCTCGGGAATCCCGCACATTTGTGCGAAATGCATGGTCCAGATCTTGGGCACCACGGTCTCTGCCTGGTATCCGCCCCCTCCTGTCGCCACCCAACGATCCGATCCATGAACGCGAATCGCGTCGCGCAGGATCCGACCCATGGAGGGATAGGCCTCCATCGTGAGACCCAGGTTTGCGAGCGGGTCGTCATGGTGCGTATCGGCCCCAAGTTGGGTAACCACGAGGTCGGGTTTATAAGCCTCGGCGAGTCCGTTGACCAGTGCGTCGAGCGCCCAAAGGTAGTCGTCGTTGCCGGTCAGAGGCAAGAGGGGCAGGTTCGCCGACGTTCCCACCGCGTCGCCGCTTCCCAGCTCGTCGGTGAAGCCCGTCCCCGGATAGAGATAGCGGCCGCTCTGGTGAAGAGACAGGGTCAGGACGCGTGGTTCGTCGTAGAAGATCCACTGCACTCCGTCGCCATGATGAACGTCGACGTCGATGTACATGACCCTCCAGTCGGGCCGCATCTCGAGGACACGTGCGATGGCCACCGCCGGATCGTTGTAGATGCAGAAGCCCGAGGCCTCGCTGCGACGTGCGTGATGCAGCCCACCCGCGGGATTGAATGAATGTTGTGTCTCGTCCCCGACGACGACTTCGGCCGCGGTCACGGTGGCGCCACAGACCGCCGCAGAGGCGGTGTGCATGTCGGGGAAGATCGGGTTGTCCGGCGTCCCCACCCCGTATTGCAATCCGAACTGCGATGTCACGGCACCTGCGTCGATATCGCGCACCGCGTTCATGAACTCGGCGGAGTGAACCGCAAGGATCTCGTCATCGGAAGCATGCCGGGCGTCTACTTCCCTCACCCCAGCCAGCTCGACGATACCGAGGTCTGCGACGCGATCGAGCGTGCCCAGCACTCGCTCGGGACGAAGAGGGTGAGTCGGGCCAAAGTCGTAGAGGCGCGCGAGGTCGGGCACTCGGATCAGCGTCGTTGAGCCACTCATCCCGTCACGGTACCCGCGCAGCTTTCTCTGGTCGGTCCCTGATCCAAGGGAGTCGATCGCCAACCCATCCTGTTCGGATCGGGATCCAGAGAGTCCCGATTCCTTTGGCAGCTCGGGTGCTCCTCTCGTTACAGGCTCATCAGCGTCCTCGCTCGGGCCCCGAAACAGGGTGATTCCGTGAAAAACCCTCTTGCCTATCGAACATATGTTCGATAGGATGATGTACGTTATCCGGTTGATCTTTGGAGGTGGTTATCCCTTGGCCTTCGAGTCCCTCTCAACCTCCCAGGTGCTCCACGGAGTCAAGCTGGTCAAGAGCGCCGACGGGGCGATCGATCTCCAGAAGCTCGAGTACATCGCGGCCATCGACGATCGCCGCGCGTGGCGCGAGGCCGGCTCGAGGAACCTGGTCGAGTGGGTCTCGGCTGAATTCCAGGAGAGCCACTGGACCGCGAGGCGGTGGGTCGGCGCATCCCGGGCCTTGCCCGACCTGCCCAAGACCCAGCGGGCGATGAGAACCGGAGCTCTGTCACTGGTCAAGGTTTGTGAGCTGGTTCGCTTCGCCACGCCGGAGACCGAAAGCGATCTCATCCGCTGGGCCCAGGGCGTGTCCACCGCTGCGATTCGCAGGAGGGCCTATCGCGCCACGGTCGATCCGATCGAAGAGGTCAGAGCCGACCATGACGCTCGCTCTCTTTCCTGGTGGTACGAGGACGACCGGAGGTTGCACCTCGACGGTTTCCTCCCGGCCGAGCAGGGCGCTCAGGTGGTCGGGGCGCTCGACCGGCTCGCCCACAGGCTGCCGTCGGATCCCGAGGTGGAGCGGTCCTCGACGATCGATGCCCGCCGGGCCGACGCGCTCGTGGCGCTGTCGTCTCAGGCAATTGCAGACGATCCCGACTCGGCCAAGGCGCGGGTCAACCTCCACGTCGACCTCGCCGATCTCACCACCCGAAGCGGTTCCGGGGAGTTCGAAGCGGGTGGGATCGTGCATCCTGCGATCGCCTCGATGTTGTGTTGCGACGCGACCGTGCAGGCGATCGTCCACGGCGACGGGGACCACACTGTCGGCATCGGACGGGCCTCGCGCAACGTGCCCGAGTGGCTCCATCGCCAGCTCCGGTTGCGCGACGGGGGCTGTACCTTTCCTGGGTGCCACCACAAGCGTTACGTCAAGGCGCACCATATCTGGTGGTGGGAGTGGGGCGGGCCCACCGATCTCGACAACCTCGTGTCCGTCTGTGACTTCCACCACAAGCTCATTCACGTCGACGGCTGGCGGGTCGAGCTCGGCAAGAAGGCCGGGGTAGTGCACTGGTTCAAGCCCAACTACGAGCCCTTCGAGCCGAATCGTGCACCGCCCGACGGGCCGGAGCAAGACGGCTTCGCCAACTCATTCGACCAACGGGAACTGGTCGGCGCGGACGCGAATTAGTCGCGTACCGGGGCCGCCCGCCGACGGGATCATTGCCGCCGCCGGACAAGCCCCGCTGGGTCCCGTCACACCCGCTGGGCGTTGCTCAAGGACCCCGGCGACCTCAACGACTCGCAGCTCGACGTGCTCGACTCGCTGCGTCGCGAACGGTCCGTGCTCTACCGTTGCTGGCAGCTCAAAGAAGGCCTGCGCGACCTCTACCGGCTCCGCCGACCCCAAGACGCCGCGCTGCATCTCGACTGGTGGCTCGCCTGGGCATGCCGCTGTCGCATCCCGGCGTTCGTGAAGCTCTCCAGAACCATCAGAGCCAATCGGAACCGGATTCTCGCGGCGGTCGAGCTCGGCTTATCGAACTCGAAGCTTGAGGGGCTCATCAACCACCGCGGCTACGGGCACCACTCCGCAGCCGCTCTGATCTCAATGATCTATCTCTGTTGCGGCGGGATCACGGTCCAGCTACCAACGGAAAGGTGAGGAGAACCAAAAATCCTCGCCCTTTAGCCGGCTCCGTCTGTGCCGATGTGATGAGTCGGCCAAGGATCGCGGGCGGTCAGCCGAATGGTTCACGACATGCGCAACTCTGCCACCGATAGAGAAAAGGTAATGCTTGGGTGCCTGGCCGGAGTCATTGCGATCACCGGGACCCTGCTTGGCTACAAGACCTGGGAAGTGGGAGAGATCGAGGAGGACCGAGCACGCGTCAAGCGGATGGTCGTCGACCTCGCAACTCCCAAGGGGTGGTACGGCCTATCCTCTCCTTGCCGTGGAAGCCGCTGCATGGAAACGAGCGTGCCGGCGCACCTTGCAATCGATCAACTCCAGGAGACGCTGGCCGGCGAGGGGTTCAGGATCGTGCCGCGAGACTGCGATCTGCCCATCTCGGAGCCCGGCTCGCGGCCACCTCAGGGATGCGCGATCGGCGCCTATCGGGGTCGAACGGGCGTATCGGTTTCGGCGACCTCCGCCCTGGCACGTTCCCCGAGCGGACTGCTGTCCCGAGACACCGAGGTGACGATCTCGTCGCCTTTCGTGCGACCCTGAGACCTCTACATCTACAGCTGAAGTCCCATGACGATCGCATCCCAGATCTCGCCGTTACGTCGTTTCCACTGACGTTTGAGGTAGCCCTCCTCGACGAACCCGAACTTCGCGTAGAGCCTCCGTGCAGCTTCGTTGTCCGGCCACAACTGGAGAGTCATCTTGTGGGCGTGGCGTAGCCGGGCCCAGTCCAGGCCTGCGGTAAGCAGCTCCGAGCCGATCCCCCTGCCCCGCATGTCAGGCGCCACCAGCATGCCGACCTCGATCAACCCGTTCATGTTCTTGAGCCCGATCTGTCCGATAATGACGCCGTCGGTGTCGATCGCCACAAGCGAACCCCACCGGTCGGAAGCCAGGCGTTCGAGGAACTGTTCGCGCTTTCTGGCTCGATCGATGGGGGCCTCGGCCCCGATGTAACGCTTCTCTGCTGCCACGATCTCGTAGAGGTCGAGAAACTCATCCACGTCACCGGGATCCATGGGACGCACCTCCACGGCGGTGCCGCGCGAGGACGCAGACCTCTCAGCCACTATGCCTCGGGCTCCCCTTCCGCAAGCTCTTGAGAGCGTTCCATCGCAGCTTGAATCGCGTTGAGGAACGCAGCGCGGACTCCGGACTGCTCCAAGACTCGAATCGCGCGGATCGTCGTGCCCCCCGGAGAGGTGACCATCTCGCGCAACTCAACGGGGTGCATGTGCTCGTCGCGCAGGAGTTTGGCCGAACCGAGCATGGTTTGAACCACCAAGTCCGTCGAGATCTCGCGCGACAGGCCGAGAAGGATCCCTCCCTCGATCATCGCCTCGGCCAGTAGTGCGAAATAAGCCGGCCCCGATCCCGAAATAGCTGTGACGGCATCGAGGTAGCTCTCGGGCACCGTCACGACCCGGCCGACGTGCTCGAGGACCTCGCGCGCGAGCTTCAGGTGGGCCTCGTCGGCGTGGCTACCCGCCGCAATGCCGGCCATGCCCTCATGCACCCTCGACGGAGTGTTCGGCATCGCCCGGACGACCGGCACCGCAGAGCCGAGACGCGCTTCGATGAAGGAGGTGGGAATCGCGGCGATGAGGCTGAGGACCGTCTGCTCGGGAGCCACCGACGTCGAGATGTCGGCGAGCAGGGCCTCAGTGTCCTGAGGCTTGACCGCGAGGACTACTACCTCGGCCCCCGAGATCGCCGTCGAATTGTCCAGGGACGCTTCGACTCCGTGACGCTGGGTCAATTCCTCGAGACGATCGGGGCGGCGTGTGGTGACGCTGATATCGCCGGGCGCGCGCCAGCCCGTGGTGAGCACTCCAGCCACCAGCGCTTCACCCATCTGGCCGCATCCAAGGACCGCTAGCTTCGTCATAGACGCTCATATGATGGCACGACGCCAATCCGGGTAACTACGGAAGCGTCGAGACACGCGACTCTGTCTAGTCGGAGAGGAACAAGTTTGCTCGGACGTCTGTGGCTGTGGGTGGCTGAGAAGCCGAGAATCGAACGGCTCGTGACCGGGAGCAAGCTCATGGAGGGCATCGTCAACCGCTTCATTGCGGGAGACGACCTCGAAGACGCGCTCGATGCCATTCGCGTGCTCAACGCCAAGGGCATCGGTGGGATTCTCGACCTGCTCGGTGAAGGAGTGAGCGACCCGGACGGGGCCCAGTCGGCATCGGACGACTACCTTCGGGCGATCAAGCGCGTCCAAGAAACCGGTGTGGACACGACGATCTCGGTCAAGCCGACCCAACTCGGCCTCACATTCGACAAGGGCCAGTGCATCGATCACCTCCGCCGCATCGCGGCTGAGGCCGCAGCCATCGAAATGCAGGTTGAAATCGACGTCGAGCAGTCCGAGTTCGTGCTCGACACCTTGGATGTCTTCCGCATCCTGCAGTCCGACTACCCCGACATGCGTCAGGCCATCCAGGCATACCTCCGGCGTACACCCGTCGACCTCGAGACCTTCTCCGAGGTCAAGCCGCGCATCCGGCTCGTCAAGGGGGCCTACGCAGAGCCCGACGAGATCGCGTTCCAGAAGAAGTCTGAGATCGACAATCAGTTCAAGTTTCTGATCGACTGGCTGTTCGAAAAGGGAACCGATCCGGGGATCGCGACACATGACTCAAAGCTCATCGACTACGCACGCTTCGCGGCCGTGAGGACGGGGACCGATAAAAAGGACTTCGAGATCCAGATGCTCTACGGCGTTAGGACGAAGCTGCAGGAAGAACTCGTCGGACAGGGCTATCGAGTGCGCACCTATGTGCCCTATGGCTCCGCCTGGTATCCGTACCTCATGCGACGAATCGCCGAGCGCCCGGCGAACCTTCTCTTCTTCCTTCGCACCCTGGTGCGCGGCTAGTCCGAGCCCTTCAGCTCGCCTTGGGCTTGCGGCTCAGACCCTAGAGAGTCCGCGCATCCCACTCGAACCGACGACTCCCACCTCTCAGCTTTCCTGCTGAGGCCTTCTCTCTTGCGCAGTCTGTGGTGGCGCTACCGGTGAATCTCCAGTGGGAGTCGGAAGGCCGGGAGCCGCTCCTTCAGGCAAACTCCTGCCGCTCTGTTCCCACACCTTGTTCAGGTTGGACTGCAGATAGATCGTGTGGAGGCCGAGCACAAACGAAAGTAGGAACGACAAGACCGGGCTTATTGAGTCTCTAACTCCTGCTTTGAACTGTGTTTGCTCGCTCGACGTCCGGTCCTATAAACGCTGACGAATGGAGGCACAATGATGAAGGACCCAAGAGTGATGGCTATGACAGCCATGGCTGGGTCAACGTCGATCCCGAAGGCTCGGCGCATCTCCTTGTTGATCTTGTAGTACCAGACGAGGTAGTAAATGCCCAAGGTGACGATACTCAGCGCCCACACCCCGAGAGGGTTTCGTTCCTTGACCTCAACGCCGTTGACCTCACGCAGGTTCATGCGGTTTCCCCCTTTGGGAATGAAGCCGGATTCGAATGGATGAACCGTCCGTACCATCAACCTACGGACAAGCGCAGGACCCTTCAACCCGATTCGTGAATCTGATGAGCCCTTCCCAGATACCTCTCTTGGCGGGTGAGCGAGATGCAGCGCGCAGAACGCAAAGAGGGCCCCAGAAACCTCGGTCGAGCCTGCCTCGTGTACTTCCCCACACACGAAACCGATTCGCCTCAGCTTCTGGGACCCCGTTGTCCTTCGAGACGCTCCGAAGAGCGGCCCGCGAGACGTCGCAGACCATAGCGACCGGAATCGAGTCCGGTCAACCGCGCGTCGCTGCAGGTAGAGCAACAAACGAGCAGGTCAGAGACGCGCCTTATTTCTTCGCGCTCCCGGCGCTTCGTTCAACCGAGCCGTTGTCGCTCTAACAGGTGCAGGCTTCTGGTGCAAGATCGCGCGCGAGGCATTCGTACAACTCGACAAAGGTCGACGCGGTCACGTCCCACGAGAACAAGCTCGCCGCTCCGCTCGCCGAGAGAGAAAACTCGCGCCATAGTGTTTGATCGCTTAGAAGCGTCTTCAGCCTGCTGGCAAAGGCCACCGGGTCCCGCTCATTCAGAAGAAAACCGGACCTCCCGTCGCGCACGATGTACGACAGCCCACCTACCGCGGTTGCGATTACGGGAGTGCCACATGCGGATGCTTCGATGGCGGCGAGACCGAACGACTCAGAGTGAGAGCAAACGGTAAGAACGTCCGCGGCTCGATAGTAGGTCGGGAGCCGGCGGTGGGGTTCCGAGCCCACGAGACGAACGTGATCTCTCAGACCTAGGGACTCGATCAGCTTCACGATTCTGTCGAGCTCGCGCTCTCCGCTCGAACCGCTGGCCCCCCCGACCATTAGGAAGGTCAGATCTCGGTCGAGCGCCGGAAGCACCTCGTAGGCCGCTCGCACCGCGAGGTCCAGACCCTTTAGCGGCTGGATGCGTCCCACGTAGAGCATCACGGCATCGTCGGGCGAGACTCCCAGCTCGGCCCTGGCCTGCAGGCGGTCGCCCGGGTGGAAGACATGATGATCGACGCCGGGATGAATCGTCTTGATGCGGTCGTGCGGGGCCCCATAGAGGCAGGAAAGTTGACTCCATTCCTCGTCGGTCGACGCGATCAATACGTCGGCCTCGTCGATCAACCTGTGCTCTCCATCGAGGCGAGCCTGGGACTCGGGGGCGTCCCCGGGGGCCAGGAAGGTGTTCTTCACTCGTCCCAGCGTGTGCTGGGAGTGGACGAGCGGGACCCCGAGGGCCCGCGCCAGGGATGCGCCCGCGATGCCCGACTGCCAGTAGTGGGAGTGGACCACGTCGTAGGTCACCCGCTGCATGGTCGAAAAAGCGCGGACCCCGATCGCGAAGTCCTCGAGATATTCGGGCAACTGCTCCTTGGGGAGGGCTCTTGCCGGACCCGCCTGGATCGAGATGACCCGCACCTTGTCGGACAGGGACACGATGGCGCCCCCGGGTCCGGTGGCGCGCGTGAAGATGTCCGTGTAGATGCCCATGCGCTCGTGCGCCTCCGCCAGCTGGCGCACGTAAACCGTCATGCCCCCCGCGTCGCCCGATCCCGGCTCCGCCAGCGGTGACGAATGGTAGGCGAGGACAGCAACACGCGTCAACATCGGTGCGTCATCGTATGTCCGCATCGGCTTTACCTTCCCCTCTGAACAGTTTTACGTTGTTCAGCGGAACCGCCTGGCCGCCGAGCTGGTACTTGTATCGTTCCGGCCCCCGCATGAAGTCGAAGATCTTCAATCCCTCATCGATCGACATCCTCACGAGCTCGGATACGTGTACGAATCCGGGGGAGAGCCGGGCCAAGTCGGGCTCGTACGCCGAGTTGTAGAGGTAGAGGTTGTCGTTGTAGGCGAACGAGAATGTCGAGGCCAGAGCCCGCTCGCCGATCTCGAAGAGGTCGAGCTTCAGCCACCCGAGCGGCATGAAGACGTGTGCGATCCGTTCAAAAAAGGTGGCGATCTCCGGACGCATGAAGTGGCCCTTCAGCCCCTCGGCACCCCGATGCATCTCGACGAAAGCCTTGAGGTCTCGCTCGAGCGATTCCTCGGTTGCCGTGCGGACACGGGCATCGGGAAAGTCCCTGGCTAGGTTCTTTCGCTTGCGCTTCAGCTCGTGTCTCTCTTTGGCGTGCAGACCGGCCAGGTACTCGTCCCAGCTCTCGGGAAGCGGAAGCAGAGCCGCCGTCTCCTCCTGCTCGAGCTTGAAATCCAGCCCGCGGCGGTCGGCTCGGTCGACCAGAAACTCGGCGAATCCGAAGGGCACGGGCATGTTGTGGGCATCGAAGACGTCCCACTCGACGTCCGTTTCGATCAGCCAGGAAGCAAGCGTGTCCGCTACGTCCTCACGATCATCGAGCGAGCAAATGGGGCCCAGGTAGTCGCTCAGATCGATGCCACCAACGAAGTGAAGAACCCTCTGGTCGTCCTCGATCTTTCGGTAGAGAGGCACGATCGCGGCGACCTCTCCCTCCCGTCTCATCGTGAGAAGGAAAAGGTCCTTGTCTCCTTTGAATTCCTCCCACCACAGCCGGTTCCACTCCGGCGTGGCGAATATCTGACGATCGGGGTCGCGCTCGAGCAGCGCCCGCCATTCGGGCAGATCAAAGCACCGCTCGGTGCAGTCCAGCCCAACGTCGAGTTTCATTCTCGCAGCCACCGTAGTTCCTCATCGTGGATAGCAGGTTAGAAGGTCCCCCCATACGTCCACAGCGAAACAGGGGCGCCTGTTACCGGCCCCCGTTTCTTCAACGCCCTATGGCGGAACCTATTTCTTCTTCTTCATCCGCCGTTCCGGCGCGAGTGCGCGGGCAGGCTACGAACGCACCGCGACCAAGACGAGCCCGCCATTTCGGCGGGCTCGCGCACCAATTTCCAGTTCTCGATATATCTAGCCGGCCTTAGCGGTTTTGGTCGTTGCAGACCGAGCGGCCTTGGCGTTCGATCGTACGGCCTTGGTTGCGCTGGTCGCCGCGGCCTTGGCCTGGCTACGCGCGGTGCGAGTCTGCGCGATCGCCTGCTTTGTGGGAGCGGAACTCTTGATCTTGGTGGAGAGTGTGCGGCCACGCTTCACGAGATCCTTGTAGATCTTCGTGGTTTGCTCACGGTCGGTCAGACTTTTCGCCTTCTCGACTGCGAGGTCACCGGCGCCAACCACCGCATACAGAAGTTCCTGTGTCTTTGCCATCTAAATTGTCACCTCCTCGGCGTGTGCTGCGATCTCATGGGACCGCTTGCGAATTGGCCCCGCCGTCAAACAGGTGACGGGATCCGGAGGCTCGCCGGGTGCCGCCGACACCAAAGGTCGCCGGAACCCGACGCCGGGTGGGGGGTGGAAGAGGGTCGCTCCGCAATCCCGCCAGGTCTATTCGTTTGTCACGTCGTCGATCGACGCCGCCCGCTCGAGCGGTTCACCGCCACCGAACTTGTTGAGCTCGACGTAGTTCCGGTAGGTGTCGATCAGGTTCTGCTTCTGTCTCTCGGAGAGCTTCGTGTCCTTGAGGATCTCGGCGACCAGATCGTGGTCACGGTTCTCCTCGAGGATCCCAGCTCTCACGTACAGCGTCTCGGACGAGATGCTCAGCGCCCTCGCAATCGCCTGCAGGATCTCGGCAGACGGTTTTCTGAGCCCTCTTTCTATCTGGGAGAGATACGGGTTCGAGATGCCGGCGAGGTCCGACAGCTTGCGCAACGACAGGCGAGCGCCTCGACGCTGTTCACGGATGAAGGAACCAAGTTCGCCGAGCTTCATGCGCCCGGCGACGAGCTCGAGCTTCTCCTTGCGGCCCGTGCCCTCCGTGTCGCCTCCCATTTGGTGTCCCTCTCTCTCCTTAGCTGCTAACAGATATAGCAGGTTCGTATAACAGTTGCAAGCACCGGGAGAGCCTCCCGGAGTGCGCTTCCTACGTATTTGTCCGCCTCACCCTTGCCAACCCGCCGGAAATGGGCGACAAAGGCTCAAGCCCTTCGGCCGAAGGGTCGAAGATGAATTCGTGCTGAGAAATCCAGCTACGCTTAGTAATGAATCGGTTACTCTAAGCACCCAAGTGTGAGAGTATGGGTGCTCGACCGATTCGCTCGGGCGAGCGCGTAGCCGCAAGACTCGGCAGAAAAGGGTTGGGAATGAGGCGCAGAACTAACATGACCCCCGTGGTCGGTACGGCCCTCGCTGCAGTAGCGGCGGGCTCGTTGGTGCTGTTCTCCCTCGTCCTGCAGCAGTCGGCTTTCGACTCCTCTTTCACCCAGGGCCTCGATCCGCTTTCTCCGGGCGGCAATGGTTCGGGCATCAGCGTGCAGGCTCCCGCGGAGCAAGACGACACGACGGGTGGCGAAACGACGGTGGCCGAGAGCCCCGCCCCCGAGGCCGGAGAAACGCCGACCCCCACCGTCGGAATCGATTCGCTCGGTCCGATCCCGGGAGACGGAGACGATGACGAAGGCGGACCCCTGGTCGCCTCGACTGAAGAGCCTCCGGGAGACGGTGACGTTCCGAGCGCCAGTGGCAGCACCGACAACAGCGTGAACAACAGTGACTCCGGCCCGACCGCGAATGGCAATGGGCCAGTGGCCACTATCAACATGGATCCGAACGGTCGTCCCGGCGACGTCACTCTCCCCGATCGAAACGGCCCGAAGGACACCGGGCCTCCTCCAGGTCGGGACGACGATGACCCTCGCGACGATGACTCTGATGACGGTGACAAGGACGAGTCCAAGAACGATCGTGAGAAGTCCGGGGACAAGGGCAAGTCCTCGAACCGGG
>WHSV01000037.1:14785-31640 GCA_009379915.1 Actinomycetota bacterium
AGTCCTCGAACCGGGACAAGGGCAAGGGCAAGAAGAACGATCGTCAGAAGTCCGGGGACAAGGGCCAGTCCAAGGGCAGGGACGAGTCGAACAAGAACGATCGTCAGAAGTCCGGGGACAAGGGCAAGTCGTCGAACCGGGACAAGTGCAAGTCGTCGAACCGGGACAAGTCCAAGGGCAAGAACCGCGGGAAGAGTCATGACGGCGACCGGAGCACTGCCCCCAGGCCGGGGCAACGACGGCGGCGATGATGACCGGTCGCGCGAGGGTGGCGAGCGCAACCAGAGTGAGCCCGAGGACCGCAACGACCGTCACGACACTCGCCGAGACTCGGACGAAGACGAAGACATGCCCGACGATGACGACGATGATGACCGAGAGGACTCGCATCACAGCGATGACGGCTCTCGGGGTCACAGCCGGGCGCGCGGATCCAGGGGCTAGGACCTCTAGGAAACGCTCGTCGCCGGGTTAGCCGTTAGCCGAGAGCGACCGACGGGTCTGCCTCTCCCGACGTGTAACGGCGCACTATCTCCGCTTGAATGACGTCCATGACCTCATGGAGCTTGCGCCTGCGTGCCGATAGATTGCGTTCGTGCTCGGCGAGGTTCGACATGATCTCCTTGATCTCGTCGTTCTGCAGTTGATTGAGCCGTGTCATCGTCTGCTCGCCGGCGATCTCCTCGACCCGCCGCCTCGGGATGTCTACGTTACGCGGTATCGAGAGGTCGGGAGCGCGCGACGGTAGTGCCGCCTCTTCCCCCCGCAACTCGGCCGAGCCCAAGATCTCGGGAAGGCGGGAGAGCAGATCTTGATCCTGCTCGCCCGAACGGCGCTCTATCTCGGCCCTCAAGATGTCGATTCGTGCGTGGCAGAGCCTCCGCTCGAACGAGATCTCGTTCTCGACCTCGCGACATTCGTCGCGCAGGGCCCGGAGGTCCTCGAGGCTCCGACCCTCGAGGTCCTCCACATAGCCAGGCTCGGCGATCGCTTCGTACCGCCTACGTCGGTGTGAGTCCATTGAATGGAGGTTATACGAAGCGGCGCTAGAGACCTAGAAGGTTCCTGGCCCTATCTGGGGTGGCGATATCACGCCCGGCGGCGCGCCCCATGCTCGCCACCCGATCGATCAACTGTGCGTTGCCGTCGGCGAGCCTGCCTCGCTCGAAATAGATGACGTCCTCGAAGCCCGTTCTCACGTGACCGCCGAGCCCGATAGCGGCGGCCGTCACGGCGAGGTGCCAGCGTCCGATCCCCGTGGCGCTCCACGTCGCCTCGGAGGGGATGTGCCGTGCCAGGTAGGCGACCGAGTCCTCCCACGCCGGCATGGCCCCCGGAACCCCCAGGACGAAGTCGAAGTGCATGTGGTGGCTCTCTGCTCGCTCGTCGTAGACCCGCTGTGCATTGGCGATCATCCCCGGCTCGAAGATCTCGAACTCCGGAACGATCCCGAGCTCCCGCATGCGAGCGTAGAACCGCTCGATCAGAGAAGGGGGATTCCAGAAGACCTCGGACCCAAAGTTGACCGTTCCCGTCGTCAGCGACGCCATCTCCGGCTCGAGATCCAGGGGAGCGATGCGAACGTCCTCGGTGTCGGTTACCGCTCCCCCCGAGCTGAACTGGACGATCACGTCGGTCGCATCGCGGATCGCGGCCAGCGCTGCCCGGTAGACCTCCGCGTCCATGGTCGGGTTTCCCATGTCGTCGCGAACGTGGAGGTGGTAGATGGATGCGCCGGCGGCGCGACATTCAGCCGCGTCCTGCGCGATCTCCTCGGCCGTCAGCGGAAGTGCGGGTTGTTGAGCACGACTGACTTCGGCCCCCACCCCGGCACAGGTGATGATGAGCGGCTGCATCGGCCGACCTTAGACGGTCGCTAGACGGTCGCTAGCAGAGTGAAGCGGCGAGCGGGTAGGGATTCACCGCGCCCCCACCGCCAGGGTGGTACTCGAAGTGAAGGTGAGGGATGCCCGTTGCGTTGCCTGTGTCGCCGACCGTTGCGATCTGCTGGCCGGCCCTGACGGATCCACCGTTGACGATGTTCTGCTGATTGTGCATGTACCAGTAGGTGTTGCCATCGCTCCCACTGAGGATCTGCCAGTTGCCCGCGCTTCCGCCGTAGCCCGAGTAGGTGATGCTTCCCGAGGTGATTGCGACCACAGGCGTGCCGTAGTCGGCCATCATGTCGACGCCCTGGTGCGACCGACCACCCGAGCGTGGGGAGCCCCACGAGTCGACGAACGATACGGGCCCCGCCACCGGACAGGTCTTGCCGTTGGTCGAAACGGTCGGCACCGATACCGTGGGCACCGCACCGCCGCCCCCGCTGGAGGTGGGCTGGGCTGCTGCTGCTGCTGCGGCGGCGGCGGCCTCGGCCGCCCTCTCGCGTGCGATCTGCGCCTTGAGGTCTTTGTATTCGTCGGTTACGGAGGCCAGCCTGTTCTGCAGCTCAGTCTTCTCGTCCTCGAGCTCATCGAGAGTGCTGGCAAGCGCCTTGGAATCAGCATCGAGCTGTTTCTCGAGCTGTTCCAGCTCGGAGTTGTTCCGCTCGAGCGCAACGAAGACATCGGACTCCTCTTCGGCCACCCGCGAGAGCATCTCGGCCCGATCCGCGAATTCACCGAAATCATCGGCGGCCAGCAAGGCCTCGACCGCTCCTGCACCGCCCGACATATAGAGTTCCTGAGCGCGAGCGACGACATCCTTTGTGAGCTGGTAGTTCTCTTCGGCCAATTCGTCACGTTGCTTGCCGACGTCGTTGATGCGCGCGCGCAGTCTGAACTCCTCGGCACGTAGCTGCTCGACGCGCTTGGACGATGCATCCAGGTCAGCCTGGAGCTGCTGCATCTGATTTTCGTACTCGGAAAGGGACTCCTGCCCCGAGGCGCGCTGAGCCAGGGCAGGCACTATCGACAGCGCCACAAGGACGCCTGCGACCGTGATGCGGGCCGCGCGCATTGGTACTGCGAACCTCACTTACAAGACCTCCCGGCGGAGGGTTTCCCGCGACTACCGTCCAACCGCCAATCCCTTACGCGACCATCGTACGTTTGGAGCAAGAACTTAAGGCGTATCCCGCGACGGACGCTCGCTGCACGCTAGCATGCCCCCCCGAGGCCCTCCACAACCAAACTCCCTGGTCAGGGCTACTACAATTGTCGTTTACAAGGGACACGAACCCAAGGGCGCCGAATCGAGAGGAAAAAGAAAAGGAACCCAATGAGGGGCGTCGAAGACTACCTCGAGGAAATCAAGAGGCTAGAAGAGGATGGCGAGCGGATCACCGCCACCGTCCTGGCGCGGATTCTCGAGGTGTCGCTTCCGTCGGCATCCGAGATGCTCAAGCGTCTGGCTTCCGAGGGCTATCTGACCAGAGAAAAGGGCGGAACAATCCTCCTCACCCCGGAGGGCCGGAGGCTGGCCCACACCATGCTGCGCCGCCACCGACTCATCGAGTGCCTCCTGGTCGACAACCTCGGGATGTCCTGGTTCGAGGTGCACGGCGAGGCCCACAAGCTCGAGCACGCGATCTCGGCCCGGGTCGAGGAGGCCCTCGCCAAGGCTCTCGATTATCCCGACTACTGTCCCCACGGTCACCCGATTTGTCCGGTGGACCTACGACCGCTCCGCAAGCTCAACGAGCTGGAGCCGGGAGACGGGGGCGTCATCGCTCAGATATCCGAGCTGAAGGAAGAGGTGCTCCCCTATCTCGACCAGATCGGGCTGCGCCCCGGGACCGAGCTGACGGTCAAGGACCTCGCCCCGATGGAGGGCCCGGTGACGGTCGAGACTCCCGCGGGTCCGGCGTCTCTGGGACGCGAGCTCGCGGCGCTCATCCGCGTCGTATCGGCTGAGGCCTAGGGCCGCCGCTCAGATCCCGTAGGGCTTGCCGATCAGATCTCGCATATCTCGGAGGTGCCTCCACGATCGGGCCGACCGAGCGGGCGACACCCTTAGGCTCTCGGATCGACGAACATGGATCCATGAGAAGCCTCGCCATCGCCTTGCTCCTGATCCTCGGCGCGAGCGCCTGCGCTGGAGAGGTCGCCGGCAACACTCCCGAGCGGGGCATGGAGTCCACTCCCGATGAGGGCGCGGGTGACGGCGTTGCACGCGAGGCGCCGGATTTCTCGTTCGAGACGTTCGAGGGCGAGACCTTCAGCCTGGCCGAGCTGCGCGGGACTCCCGTCGTGCTCAATTTCTGGGAATCGTGGTGACCCGTCTGCCAGGGCGAACAGCCCGACCTCAACCAGTTGGCTGAGGAGTACGAGGACCAAGCGGTCTTTGCGGGCGTCTCGCACAACGACACCGTCGAGGACGGCATGGGATACGTCGAGGAGTTCGGAGTTCCCTACGCGATGGGGCATGCGCCCGAGGTGTGGGCTGCCTACGACGACCCGGTTAGGCCCAGCACTATCGTGATAGACGCCGACGGCAACATCGCAACCATCGTCACGGGGCCGATCAGCAACGAGGGAATGAAAAGAATCCTCGACCAGGTCACCTGACGGTCACCCATGGAAGTGGCATGCCGGGCGGCACCCGAGCTTCAGCCGTCCGTTTCGGGATCCTCCTCGGACCCGGTTGTGTCAGCGACCAAGGCCCTCGCCACCCGGGCCCCCGAACGGGTGATGGTGTAGCCACCAACCACGCCTCGGGCGGCCAGGTGCTTCAACTCGAGTTTCGCTAGGGCCAGCAGGCCCTCGGTCACCTCGCAGCCGTTGTGCACCGGGTCGGGATGTCACTCGCCGTCGCCCAACGTCAGAAGGAGCTTGCGCTCGACTTCCGTGAGCTCGGCGATCTCTTCTGCGTACTCCTCGGGCGCGGGGATAGGTCGACGCACCGCTAGCTCATCCCCGACCGGAGACAACTGAGCGCTGGGCCGACCATAACGAATGAGGACAACCGAGTTGCCATCCCGCTCGACCTCGTCGAGCAACTCAGCGACATTACGCCCGAGGTACCGAGACGAGATTCGTCGCACGGCCCCCGCTGATCTGACTCGGTTCCCTCGGTTCAGGTGACGGGGGGGGCGGTTGACAACGCGAATCGCATCCGCGACCTGATTGTCTGCGGAGCAACCGCCTGACCGTCGAGAAACGTAGTGCTCGCCGGTGACAGAAAGACGGTAGAGCTCGTCGGCTAACGCTGCGCTTTCCATCTCGCGAAGTCACTCATCAGTTGAGCGCCGCCGCGCGGTGGATCTTTGACGTCCAACCACGAATGGTGCTTCTTGTCGTTCTCGAGCAGAACCCACTCGTAGCCGTAGCTGCGCGGGCCCGCCCAGAACGGCTCGACCCAGGTCTCGTGCTTGAGCTCCGCGACCGCTGCATAGCCGAAGCGAGGCCGCTTTGTCCAGAACTCGGCCACGTTGTGAATGGGGGCATCGCGGACCCTCATGCGGATCTCCTTCGGAGACGAGAACTCACCTCTCCAGCAGATCTCGACGCGGGCCTTGGCGACGAACAACCCTCCGTGCAACTGGACCCAGACGACGTCGCTCTCGAAGGCGCCCATCTTGTGCGCAGGACCCGGCCGGTCGCGCATTTCGATCGCGTAACCGAGCTCCGGGCGTCGCTGGTTGCCGGTCAGATGCTCGAGCTTTCGAATCAGTACGTGATCCATTGCTCCTTCCCCCTGCGCGCCGCCCGGGCCCCCGGCCCAACTCTTCTCACTGTTCCTCCAGCAGTCCCCTTGCGACGATCATCTTCTGAATTTCGGATGTGCCGCCACCGATCGAGACCAGCTTTGCGTCGCGCATCGATCGCTCGATTGGGTACTCCTTGATGTAGCCGTAGCCACCGAATATCTGAGTCCCCTCCACCGCGTTGCGCATCGCAGCTTCCGCCACGAACAGCTTGGCGACGCTCGCCTCGGTTTGATGTGGCAGGCCCTCCTGCTTGAGCCAGGCGGCACGGTAGAGAAGGAGCCGGGCGGCGTCCAGTTGCGTCTTCATGTCGGCCAGCTTGTGCTGGATCACCTGTTGATGAGCGATGGGCTTCCCGAAAGCAACGCGCTCCTTCGCATAGGCAACCGCAGCGGATAGCGATGCCTTCATGCCACCGATGGACGAGGCGATCATCACCGTGCGCTCCCAGTCGAAGCACTCGAACGCGACCGCCCACAAAGCCGCGCCCTCATCCCCGAGCATGCTGTCGTGGGGCACTCGACAGTCGTCGAAATGAAGTAGTGACAACGGCGAGGATCGTGTGCCCATCTTGTCGAGATCCCGACCCACCGAGAAACCGAGGGTGTCTCGCTCGACGATGAATGCGCTGATTCCCTGTCCGGGGCCGGCATCGGGATCGGTCACAGCCAGGGCGATGATCGTGTCGGCAATCGAGCCGTTGGTGATGAAGATCTTCGAGCCGCTGAGGACCCACTCGTTTCCGTCGCGTCGCGCCCGGCACTTGATTGAAGCGGCGTCTGAACCCGCCTCGGGCTCGGTGATCGCCATCGCTCCGATGTATTCGCCGGTGGTGAGCTTCGGAAGGTACTTCTGTTTTTGCTCCTCGGTCCCGTGAAGCCAGATCGGAACGGTTCCGATCGTTACGTGCGCCCCGACGCTGAGACCCAGCCCCGCGTCCCCTCCGCCTTCGGCCAGTGCCTCGAGCGCCAAGCAGGTCGTAATGATGTCGGCTCCCGAACCTCCGTACTGTTCGGGAACCGGAAGGCCGAGGAGCCCGAACCCGCCGAGTTCGGCCCACAGGTCGTGATCGAATCGTCCTTCGATATCGCGCGTGTGCGCACCCGGTTCGACCTTCTCGGCCGCGAAATCGAACACCGACTTGTAGAACGCGAGTTGTTCCTCGCTGTGCCGAAAGTCCATGCCTGAAGACTAGCGTCGCCCCCTCGACGCGGCTAAGGAAGAGCGATGATTAATAGGTCCGTCGCGGCACGAAAACTGGGCAACGAAGGAGACGGTGGTTGGAAGTCGGGCCCGGCTGAACGTCATCTCGCCGGGCGAAACCCAGACATCGGGGTTTGATGGAGAAAATGCGCCGGATACCGACACTGGATCGTCGCCAAACCGTTGTCGAGTCTTGTCGGGACCGGACATACGACACGTTTGTGGGATGGCAACCGCCAGGCGGGACTGAGACCGAAAACGTGTCCGTGACCCGCCATGGGACGGGTTCCAGACGCCAAGAAACCCTCGAAGCGGGCAGATCCAGCCCGGCACCCACCAATTCATCCCCGTAAGCGCCGGTTTTGCGTTTCCAGACCCCCGGGGGCCCTGGATCAGCCTTCTTCGAAGGCCTGGGCCAGGTTCAATCCGATCGACACCGCGCTCACCGACGACGCGAGACCGAGCAGCCGCCTCAGGGGCGGAAGGTCGCCCCAATTTGTGAGGGTGCTCACCGCATCAGACGCATCGGACACCGCCCCCGCCTCGAGCCACCCCCGCACGTTGCCGTCGTTTTCCAAGGCAATCAACGTCCCGAGGGCGAGGGCCGCATCCCGGCCCCCGAGGCTGCGCAGCGCCATTCTGGAGGTCGTCGAGATCTCCTCCTCGCCGGTCCACCACCGGCCCAGCCTCCGGGGCAGGAGAAAGAACCCGACCCCGATCCCCAGCCGAATGAAGGAGAGGATCTGAACGAGCTCTCTCTCGTCGAGATCGAGGTCGGGAACGGACACGGTCTCCTTGCTCTTCGCACCAAAGAACAGCGCCATCCTCACTTCACCTTCCTGTAGTTACTCGCCTACGTGCTCGGTCGACGTTCCCCTCAGGGCTATCTTTGCGAGCTCGCGATCGTGCGGCCAGGCCCAATCCAGGTCCTCGAGCTCACTGTAGGTAACCCAGCGGGCGTCCGCCACGTCGTCGGCGGGCTCGAGCTCTCCGGATAACGGCCGAGCCCGGAAGCCGAGCGACAGCACCCAGTCCCCCTCATCACCGTAGGTGTGTGGCACCCCCTGGACGAAGTCCTCGAACGAGACAGCGATCTCGATTCCGAGCTCCTCGCGGATCTCCCGTCTCAGCCCATCGAGTGGAGGCTCGCCCGGCATCAGGAAACCGCCGGGCGTGTCGGCCTTGCCCTTTTTGGGCGCGAAGGCGCGAATCGCGACCAGCACCCTCTCGCCGTCGACGATGGCAGCGGTGACCGTGGGGGCCGAGTTCCGGTACCAGGAGCGCCCACAGTTGGGGCAGCGAGAGCCGCCCTCGGAGTTTGGCTCCTCGAGCCTGGATGCGCACGCAGGGCAATAGACGAAGGGCTTCATTCCCGCTCGCGCGAGGGCTCCGCCCTCACTCCTCTCGCCGCCTCGTGATAGCGGGCCAGCACGAACAACAAATCGGACACGCGATTCAGCCAGCGCAGGATCTCGGGATCCGGCATGAGCCCCTCTGACTCCATGGTGACCGCCCGCCGCTCGGCTCGCCGAATCGTCGAGCGAGCTAGATCGAGACCCGCCGAACCTGGCGTCCCACCTGGAAGGATGAACTCCTGGGGCAGGGGGTGCTCACTCGTGAGCTCGTCTATCTCGCGCTCGGCCTCGGCAGTCATTTCGGGCGTAACACGCGAGACCCCCGCCTGGAGCTTGGATTGATTGGCCTCGGCCGTCGCCAGATGGGCGCCGCATACGAACATCTCCCGCTGAAGGCGCACCACGATGTCCTCGACACGTTTGACCAAGCCCCCGGCCCGGGCCACCCCAAGCGCGGAAACGGTCTCGTCGATCGTCCCGTAAACGTCGGTGCGGATGTCGTCTTTCGGCACCCGGCCCCCGTAGAGCAGCCCTGTCGAGCCGTCATCGCCCTTCTTCGTGTAGATCTTCACGATTGTTTCCTCCTCGAAGCCAAACCCGAGGTGAAAACTACTTCCTTAGTACCAACGCCCTTTTCGCCGCCCCACCCCGCTTATATGCTCAACCGCGTTAATGACTTCCCTGCCGGAGCCGGGAATGCCGGGGGACGGCATCAGAGCATTTAAGGAGGAGTACTTGCGCATGCGTATGAAGTGGTTCGCCGCGCTATTCATGGTGCTGGCGCTGTTCGTCGCCGCTTGTGCCGAGGAGGATGAGCCGACGGACGCAGGTGGTGACAACGGTGCCGAGGAAACGGACAACTCCGACTTCCTCGCCTGCCAGGTAACGGACACCGGTGGTGTCGACGACAGGTCGTTCAACCAGACCGCGTACAAGGGTCTCGAGGATGCCGAGGACGAGTTCGGAATCGAGATCCAGGTGCTCGAGTCACAGAATCCCAACGACTTCGAGCCGAACATCCAGTCGCTGATCCAGCAGGACTGCGACATCATCGTTACCGTCGGATTCCTTCTTGGTGACGCCACCGCCGCAGCGGCCGAGGCCAACCCGGACAAGTTGTTCGCGATCGTGGACTTCGACTTCTTCGACGCCGATGCCGGTGAAGACATCAGCTTCGACAACGTCAAAGAGCTGACCTTCGCCACCGACGAAGCTGCGTTCCTCGCCGGCTATGTGGCCGCCGGCACAACCGAGACCGGTAAGCTGGGGACCTACGGCGGAATCAACATCCCGACGGTGACCATCTTCATGGACGGCTTCCAGGCCGGCATGGAGCACTTCAACTCGGAGAACGGCGGCGACGTCGTGCTCGAGGGTTGGGACTCCGCCAACCCCGAAGGCGGCCTCTTCACCGGTGACTTCGAGAACCAGGACAACGGCCGTCAGGTCACCGAGACCCTCCTCGGTGAGGACGTCGACATCGTCATGCCGGTCGCCGGCCCGGTCGGACTCGGCTCGGCAGCCGCGGTTCAAGACGCGGGCGAGGGCTCACTGGTGTGGGTCGACACGGACGGTTGTGTCAGCGTCGAGGAGTTCTGTGACCTCTTCTTGACCTCGGTCATGAAGAACATGGACGTCGCAGTTTTCACAGCCGTCGAGGAAGCGCTCAACGATGAGTTCGAGGGTGGCCTCTACACCGGCACGCTCGAGAACGAGGGCGTAGGTATCGCGCCGTTCCACGAGTTCGAGGACACCGTCTCGGACGACATCAAGACCCAGGTTGAGGAGCTCCGGCAGCAGATCATCGACGGCGAGGTAACGGTCGGCCAGGGCTAAGAGCCCCGGAAACCGAAGGCTGTAGCCTCAGGCGATGAAGATCGAGCTGAAGGGAATCACGAAGCGATTCCCCGGCGTCATAGCGAACAAAGATGTGGACCTCATCGTCAACGGCGGTGAGGTCCATGCGTTGCTCGGTGAAAATGGAGCGGGCAAGTCGACGCTGATGAACGTCCTCTACGGGCTCTACGAACCGACGGAGGGTGAGGTCCTGGTCAATGGCGAACCCGTAACCTTCAAGAGTCCGGGCGACGCCATCGACTCGGCTATCGGAATGGTCCACCAGCATTTCATGCTGGTTCCCGTATTCACGGTGACCGAGAACGTGATGCTTGGAGTCGAACCCACTCAGAACTTCGGGCTTCTCGACAAGCGCAAGGCGCGGGCCAGACTCGTCGAATTATCCGAAAGGTTTGGCCTCAAGGTCGATCCCGACGCAATGGTCGAGGACCTGCCCGTCGGCGTGGAGCAGCGCGTCGAAATCCTCAAGGCCCTGTACCGCAAGGCGGACTGCCTCATTCTCGACGAGCCGACGGCGGTGCTTACCCCCGCTGAGATCGACGACCTCTTCGAGGTAATCGAGACCCTCAAGGCCGCAGGGGTCTCGATCATCTTCATCTCGCACAAGCTGAAAGAGGTCATGGCGGTCGCGGATCGCATCACCGTGCTGCGTCGCGGCGAGGTGGTCGGATCCACGACACCGAATGAAACCAACGAACAGCAGCTTGCCGAGATGATGGTGGGTCGATCGGTGCAGCTGACCGTCGACGTAGAGCAAGCCCAGCCGGGCGAGAAGATACTCGAGGTCACCGACCTCGAGGTGCTCGACGACCGCATGCACCGCACCGTGAAAGGGGTCAGCTTCGAGGTCCGCAGCGGAGAGATCCTTGCGATAGCCGGCGTTCAGGGGAACGGCCAGACCGAGCTGATCGAAGGCATCACCGGAATGCGGGCCGTCGAAACGGGGACGGTCACGCTGGACGGGAAAGACGTGACGGGGAGCTCGTCCAAGCGTCTCTTCGAGATGGGCATGGCGCACGTGCCGGAGGACCGTCAGGAGGACGGCCTCGTTACGTCCTTTCCCATCAAAGACAACCTGATCCTGAACACCTACCAAAACGCGCCCTACTCCAAGGGAATCGTGATGAACCGTGACGCGATCGACGCAGGCGCGGACAAGCTCGTCAAGGAATACGACGTCCGCACTCCTTCGATCGAAGTCAACGCCGCGGCCCTCTCCGGGGGCAACCAGCAGAAGGTGATCGTCGCCCGCGAGTTCTCGCACTCGAACAACCTGTTGATTGCCTCACAACCAACGCGCGGTCTCGACGTGGGCTCGATCCAGTACATCCACGGCCAGATCGTAGCCAAGCGCAACGAGGGAGCCGCCGTGATCATCGTCTCCTCTGAGCTCGACGAGATTCTGGCGCTCGGAGACCGCATCGCGGTGATGTACGACGGCAAGATCATCGGCGTCCTCGATCGGAGCGAGGCCACGCGTGAACGCTGCGGAATGTTGATGGCCGGTTTGAGCGGGGAGGGCGTCGTTCGACAATCCGCCACCGAGACTTCGGCGGTGGCCGAAGATGAGCGCCCGCCTCCTCCGGCGTCCAGCGCCGAGGAGGAGACGACGTCGTGAAGACGGAAACCCCTCCGGCCGAGCCGCAAGAGATCGAACCACCTCGGCCCAGGTCGCGCTCGATCGCCGTCGAGGCGCTGCTAATTCCGCTCCTAGCATTGTTCAGCGCGCTTGTCGTCGGTGGAATCGTGATGATCTTCACCGACCCCGAGGTCGCGCGGGCGTGGGCCTCGGTCGGACGCAACCCGGGCAACGCCATCAGCATGTCTTGGGACCTCGTGAGCAGTGCCTACGGGGCCCTCTTTGAGGGTGCCTTCGGGAACCCCACCGCGCTAAGCGAGACTCTGCTCGCCTCGACGCCTCTGATTCTGGCGGGACTGTCGGTGGCCCTGGCCTTCCGGGCCGGACTGTTCAACATCGGGGCCGAAGGTCAGATCATCGGCGGGATGCTCACGTCGTCGTGGGTCGCCTTCACCCTCGATCTTCCACTTGTCATCCACCTGCCGATCGCCCTCATCGCAGGGTTCCTGGGCGGTGCGTTCTGGGGTTCGATCGCGGGGTTCCTCAAGGCCAGGACGGGCGCACACGAGGTCATCACCACCATCATGCTGAACTTCATCGCTCTCAACCTCTTGACCTTCTTCCTCAAGACGCCTATCTATCAGCGGCCGGGCCGGACCGATCCTCTCTCGAAGGAAGTAGCCGAATCGGCTCGGCTACCGAGCTTCGGTGACTACCGGGTCAACTGGGGGATCGTCCTGGCCCTGCTCACGGCGTTCGTTGTTTGGTACCTGCTCTTCCGCACGACCATCGGATTCCGTTTTCGTGCGGTCGGGGCGAATCCGAAGGCGGCGGCGTACGCAGGAATGAGCGTGGCCGGGACCTACATCCTGGCCATGGCTCTCGCGGGCGGGCTTTCGGGGCTGGCGGGAACCGCCAACCTTCTCGGAGTCGTGTACAGCATGTCGCCCGGGTTCCTGGGATATGGGTTCGATGCTATTGCTCTCGCGCTGCTGGGAAGAACGCATCCACTCGGGGTCGTGCTGGCGGCGTTGCTGTTCGGTGCCCTTCGGGCAGGCGCCCTCCAGATGCAGGGAACCGCCGGGGTGGGAACGGACATAATTGTCGTCATCCAGGCATTGATCATCATGTTCGTCGCGGCGCCTGCATTGGTTCGTGAGATCTACAGGATCCGAGCTCGCAGCGCGATAGAGACCGATGCAATCACGAAGAGCTGGGCGTCGTGAGCCATCGTCTCGACGATCGCGGGGTACAGATATAGTGAGCACCATCGCCGCCGCGCCGGCGACCAGCCGGGTCTCGATTCGCAGAGCGCGCGTTCTGGGCATCGTGTTCATGGCGCTCGGGTTCGCCGCCGCCTGGTGGTTTGGCTTCGGCAGCGAGTCCGGGTTGGATTCGACCTTCGGTCTCAACAGCCGTAGCTCGGAGGTCGATCTTCCGCCTCTTGCTCTGCCCTCGCGCGAGACGGCGCTCTTGTTGGCCGCCATCTGCGTGTTCCTTGGCGCTATCCAGCTAACCCGCGGATTCGGCAAGCAAGCAAACCTCATACTTGGCGTGGCGGTGGGCTGCTTCATCCTCGCCTTCCTCGTCTGGGCGGCGCGCGACGACTCCCTCAACATGGTTGGAATGTTGCAGTCGACGCTGCTTCGTTCTGTGCCGATCACTCTCGGAGCGCTTTCCGGTCTGCTGTGTGAACGCTCTGGGGTCATCAACATCGCGATCGAGGGCATGATGCTTACCGCGGCGTTCATGGGGGCCATCGTCGGCAGCGCCGCGGGAAGCACCTGGGTCGGGCTCATTCTGGCGGTACTAGCCGGTGGGCTTCTCGGTGCGCTGCTTGCGGTCCTGTCGATCCGCTACCGAGTCGATCAGATCGTCGGCGGCACCGTCATCAATATCCTGGCGCTCGGATTGACGAGCTATCTATCCGCTCAGATTCTGGCGCGCTACCAGAACCTGAACAGCCCGGGGCGATTCCCGGTAATCGAGATCCCTCTGTTGAGCGACATCCCGATAATCGGCCCCATGCTCTTCGCCAACAACCTCTTCATCTACCTGATGTTCATCCTGGTTATCGGAATCAACATCGCTCTGTTCCGTTCGCGCTGGGGCCTACGCGTCCGAGCGGTGGGCGAACATCCGAAGGCCGCGGACACGGTCGGCATCAAGGTTCTAGGAGTGCGCTACCGCAACGTGATCCTCGGTGGCATGGTCGCCGGATTGGCGGGTGCCTATTTCACTCTCGGCTCGGTCGGCCGCTTCGACGAGAACATGACCGGCGGTCGTGGCTTCATCGCGCTCGCCGCGATGATCTTCGGGCGATGGAACCCCATCGGCGCGTTCGGCGCGGCCCTCGTGTTCGGCTTCGCCGACTCTCTGCAAAACACGCTCGCGATTCTTCAGGTGCCGATCGCATCCGAGTTCCTCTTGATGGCTCCTTACATCGCGACCATCCTCGTGGTTGCCGGTGTCGTGGGGCGTGCCCGGCCCCCGGCGGCCGACGGTCAGCTCTACATCAAGGAGTAGCCCATGCCCGACATCGACATCGATTGGGACAGCCTTCGTAGCGCCGCTCGCCGAGTGGCGAGCAATGCCTACGCGCCCTACTCGAAGCTGACGGTCGGAGCCGCCGCGCTCGTGGACGATGGGCGCATCGTGACCGGGTGCAACGTGGAAAACGCGTCGTACGGACTGACTCTGTGCGCCGAGTGTGGACTCGTGTCGAACCTGCACTCGTCGGGTGGCGGCCATCTGGTGGCCGTCAGTGTGGTGGCCGGAGACGGCCGAGCGCTCGCTCCGTGTGGGCGCTGCCGGCAGCTTCTGCTCGAGCACGGGGGTCCGGATTGCTCGCTCGACGCTCCGGGTGGCATCACCACGATAGGAGCGCTTCTGCCGGGCGCCTTCGACCGCGACGAACTCGAGGGTCGAAAGCAGCCGACGTAGTGGACGTCGTCGACGTCATTCGCGCCAAGCGCGACGGCCGGCGATTGTCGGACGAGCAGATCGAGTACTTCATCAGGTCGTACACCGATGGCTCGGTTGCGGACTATCAGGCGGCGGCGCTCTTGATGGCGATCGTGTGGCGCGGGATGGAGGCAGACGAACTGGTCAAGTGGACGGCCGAGATGGTCGCGTCGGGAGATCGCATGGACCTGTCATCTGTGTCGATGCCTACGGTCGACAAGCACTCCACCGGTGGCGTGGGAGACAAGGTCAGCCTTCCGCTCGCCCCCATCGTCGCCGCCTGCGGCGCGGCCGATCCGATGCTGTCCGGTCGGGGGCTCGGACATACCGGTGGAACTCTCGACAAGCTCGAGGCGATACCCGGATTTCGTGTCGACCTGGCCCCCGACGAGATGCTTCGGGTCCTCAACCAAGTCGGAGCGGTCATCTGTGCAGCGGGGCCGGGACTAGCTCCTGCCGACGGAAAGCTCTACGCCCTGCGCGACGTAACGGGCACAGTTGAATCGATCCCTTTGATCGCATCCTCCATCATGTCCAAGAAAATTGCGGAGCGCACCGACGCCCTCGTGCTCGACGTAAAGGTGGGCTCGGGTGCATTCCTTCCCGACATAGCACTCGCGCGCGAGCTGGCCGAGACGATGGTGAAACTGGGCGAAGCTCACGGGATTCGCACGTCGGCGCTCCTTACCAACATGGACACACCCCTTGGACGCGCGGCGGGTAACGGTCTCGAGGTAACCGAGTCGGTCGAGACTCTCAGCGGCCGGGGGCCGGAGGATCTGATGGAGGTAATACTCGCTTTGGCGACCGAGATGCTCGAGCTGGCCGGCATCGACGCAGACCCCCGTTCGGCAATTGACGACGGCTCGGCGCTCGAGAAATGGAAAGAAATGATTCGAGCGCAAGACGGCGACCCGAATGCCGCGCTCCCCGAGGCCGCAGAGAGAAGTGAGGTCGTCGCCGAGTCCTCGGGCGTGCTGACCAAGCTGGACGCGCGAGCGGTGGGAATCGCTGCGTGGAGGTTGGGCGCCGGACGCGCTCGCAAAGAGGATCCCGTAAGTCCAAGCGCGGGTGTCGTGTGTCTCAAGAAACCCGGCGACGAAGTGAGCGAGGGTGAGCCCTTGCTCGAGCTCCATGCCGATGAGCCGGGCCGCTTCGAGCCGGCGATCGCGGCGCTCGACGGTGCCGTAGAGATCGGCCGCGAGGCCACGGAGCCACAACCGATGGTCATCGAGAGGATTCGAGCTTGACCGGGCCTATAAGCAAAGCCGCAGGCTTCACTCCGCGCGTCGCGATCGTCCTCGGCTCGGGGCTCAGCTTGCTCGCAAAGTCGCTCGTCGGTGGCGATCCGATCCCCTACGGAGCGATCGAAGGGATGCCGGCCTCGGCCATCGAGGGCCACGAAGGGGCGCTCTACGCGGCGGAGGTCTCGGGTGTGCCGGTGGCCGCCTTCGCCGGGCGAGTCCACATGTACGAGGGCCACAGCCCCCAGATCGCAACGCACGCAGTCCGGCAGGTCGTCGAGGAGGGTTGCGAGATCGTGGTCCTCACCAACGCAGCAGGTGGTATCGACCCCAACCTCGAGGTGGGAGCACCGTGCCTCATCGGCGACCATCTCAACCTCACCGGAACGAACCCGTTGATCGGTCCTCATGACAAACGGGGGCCGCGTTTCCTCGATCTCTCCGAGGTCTACGACAAGGAGCTGCGAGCCCTGGCTCACTCCGTCGACGGCGATCTGCGAGAAGGCGTGTACGCGGGCCTCATGGGACCCGTCTACGAGACTCCCGCCGAGGTCAGGATGCTCCGCACGCTCGGCGCGTCCTTGGTGGGCATGTCCACGGTGCTCGAAGCGATTGCGGCCCGCTATCTCGGAGCTCGCGTTCTCGGAATCTCAGTCGTCACCAACCCGGCGGCCGGGGTCTCGCCCCAGCCTCTCAGCCACGACGAGGTCGCGGAGGTGGGGCAAAGGGCCGCCGCGCGCCTCGAGCGTCTACTGAGCGGCGTGATCGCCGGCCTCTAGCCGATCGCCAAGACACTCCGCCTGGGGGCAGATGGCTGCTCACCAGCAGGTGGCGCAAGCGATTCGCACTTCTCAGCGCCTGCGCGGCTCGGCTGTAGCAGAGACCTTCCCTTAATGAGGGTCGACCTTCGCGAACGACATCAAACGAGACCTGAGACCTCTTTCTCGAGTTCCTAGCCCGGTCGCCGGCCTGGTCCTCGGACTTTCGACCATTTACCGACGCCTGG
>WHSV01000129.1 GCA_009379915.1 Actinomycetota bacterium
AGGTTGGCGAGCGCGAGTTGCTCGGAGATGTTTCTCGCCGAGCGTGGGTCCGAGGTCACGATCGAGAAGATCATTCCCTCGGTGTCATCGATGAAGGCGACCAGCATGGCCCCCGGCATTCGCAGCTCAATCATGTTCGTGTTACCCCGCGTGACATGCTTCAAGTTGGCAGCGGGGAGATCCAATCCGCTCGATCGTTTGAAGCCCGTCATGTAGGCCTCGCTCGCGCGCGGATCAAACTCGGTGTCGCCCATTTCACCAGGTGTGTAGCCGATCACCGTGACGGCGCCCACGAAGCGATCCCTGCGGTGAACCGGTCGGAAGTCCAAGCCGCTGACGACATCGGACAGGAACGGATCCTCCTCGATCTGGGCCTCGACCTGGGCGTCGATCCGCTCCTTCAGGCTTTCCTCGGGTTCCTGGTATTCGTAGCCCTTGAGAGTCGCGAAGGCTGCGTCGATGTCCTCGTCGCTTGGTGCTCCGCCCCCCGTGAAGAAGTAGGTGTAGGCGCCGAAGGAGACTGCCGCCGCGAGGGCCACGAAGGCGAGCGCGGCGAGTTTGGTCGGCGGCACCTTCTTGGACGATGTGATGGACCGTTGCGAATCGGACCACGCGGCCGCTTCGACCGAACGAGTGTCTATCGTGACGGAGGACCAGGTGTTACCCGCGCCGAGGTTCTCGGCGGGTTGTCCGGAACCCGTGTAGGCGCGCACGGGTTGCTCCACCGCTGCGCTCGCGACGGGCCCGGGCGGAGGCGCCGGCGGAGGTGGCGCCGGCGGAGGTGGCGCGCTCCCGAGCTCCCACTGCTGGTTATCGGGATTCCACCGGTACCAGTGGTTGCCGTGATGCTGCCACCAGGTCCCGTCCCTCATCACGGGTTGTTCCATATCCTGGATATCGGACCAATCGGTCCTCCGCTTGAGCGGCGCGACAACTCGTCGCGGTTAGCCCGCGGTCCGATGGGCTAGTTTTCAGGTTCGTGCCTCATCCAGTCGACATTGTCCTGGGTGGCGAGGCGCAGATTTCCAATCAAGGAGGTCTTCACATGAGAACGTTCAGGCGGGTATTCGCCGTCGACCTGCCCGAGAATCAGGCGATCGTAGTGACCAGGAAGTCGATCAGCGAGAAGGGCTTCAAGGTCGTCGGAACCGAATCGGAAGTCGCCGAGGATTTCCTCGGACAGAGACTTGCCCGCCCGTAGGGCGGATCCCGAGCCTTTCCCCCGGCGAGGCGCAGCGGAGCTCCGCCGAAGCCCAGAAGACCCGGATCGTCACGGTCAAGGTCGAGGCGTAGAACGAGCCTTTTCGGGCTCCCTCTGTTCGGGGGCCTCTTCTTTTACAGAACGGCCTCGAGGAAACGCCTGGTCCGCTCATCCGCCGGAGACCCGATTATCTGCGACGGAGGGCCCTCCTCGACGAGCTGCCCCTCGTGCATGAACACCATTCGGTTGGCCACCTCGCGCGCGAACCCCATCTCGTGCGTCACGACGATCATCGTCATCCCGTCTCGTGCAAGATCGCGCATCGCCGCAAGGACCTCACCGATCAGCTCGGGGTCGAGCGCCGACGTCGGCTCGTCGAACAGCATGATGTCGGGCTCCATCGCAAGCGCCCTCGCGATCGCGACGCGCTGTTTCTGTCCACCGGAGAGGCGGATCGGGTACTCCTTGGCTTTCTCCGCCAGACCCACCCTTTCGAGCAGCACCATCGCCCTCTTCGACGCCTTCTCTCGGGCCTCGCCCTTGACCGTGCAGGGGGCTTCGATCACGTTCTCGAGCACCGTGAGGTGCGGGAACAGATTGAACTCCTGAAAGACCATGCCGCATCGTTCGCGGATCTGGCGAATCTTCTCGCGCCGAGCGCGCAGCGCCGGGCCCACCTCCACCCGGAGGTCACCGACCTGGATCACTCCGCTCGACGGTTCTTCGAGAAAGTTGATGCAGCGAAGGAGAGTCGACTTCCCCGAGCCGGAGCGCCCGAACAGCACCACCACCTCACCGCTCTGCACCATGAGGGAAACTTCCTTGAGCACGTGCAGGTCTCCGAAGTGTTTGTCGAGTTGTTGGATTGTGATGACGTCAGTGGCCATGTGAGGTCTCCCTCACGTAGCCGCGCGCCATCTTGCGCTCGAGCTTGGCCTGGAAGTACGAGAAAACGCTGGTAACGAGCCAGTACATTGCCGCGGCGACGATCAAGGTCTCCATCGCTCTGAAATTCTGTTGACCGACCTTTGATGCTCGGAAGAACAACTCGGAAACGCCGATGAAGCTGACGAGGGCGGAGTCCTTGAGCATGGCGATAAACTCGTTCCCAGTGGGTGGGATCACGAGCCGAACGGCCTGGGGAAGGATGATCCGACGCGTTGTCTGAGTCGGGCTCATCGCCAGAGCGTGTGCAGCTTCGATCTGGCCGTGTCCCACAGATTGGACACCGGCCCTGAAGATCTCGGTCATATAGGCGCCGTAGTTCACCCCGAGGGCCAGAATCCCGGCAGGTATAGCCGGCAGCAGAAAAGCTCCCTCCATGTAGGTGGGCGCGAAGCGAGCGAACTGCGGGAAGGCAAGAAAGACGAACGTGATCTGAAGGATCAGTGGGGTCCCACGAATCGCCGACACGTACAACGATGCCACTCCATTGATAACGGGGTTCTTCGAAAGGCGAGCGAGCGCTCCGATCAGGGCCAGAACGGTCGCGAGTACGATCGAGCACACACTGACGAGCAGCGTGATTCCCGTGCCCCCGAGGATGAACGGGGCCCACTCCAGCATGAAATCCGTGTCGAACCCGTAGGACAGGAACAGCACGGCCAGAACCACGAAGATGACAACCCAAACGAGCGCCAGCTTGACCCTGTAGGGCACGCGCGCGGTCCGCGCTTCCAGCGCGTCGCGCGCGCGTCTAACCGTTATCGGAACGCTCGCCATCAGCTAGTCGGCTCCGTCTACTTCTATAAGACCCGGACTAAGTCTCCTTGGTGAGATCGGTGTCGTACCACTTCATCGAGAGCTCGCTGAGAGTTCCATCGGCGTGCATCTCCTCGATGATGCGGCCGATCTCCTCGGCAAGCGGCACCGGATCCTCCGGGGCATTCTTGTCGATGGCGACCGCGAGCGGTTCGTAGAAGACGGGCTCGCCAACGATCTTGATCGGCTTGCCCTTGTCGATCGCTCCTTCGAGAGTCGGCAGAGCGGACATCACCGCATCGAGACGGGTCCCGTCACCTAGCTCGAGGGCGGCGATCGCCGACGAGTCGGTGTCGTAGGCCTTGACGCTGGCGTCGTCGATGACGACGTCGATCTCGTAGCCGGGAATCTCGAGAGTCTGCTCCAGATAGGACTCGTAGGTACAGCCTCCGCAGACTCCAATTGTCTTTCCGTCGAGGCCACTCTCGGTGTCGGTGATATCCGTGTTGTCCTCGTGCACTGCGACCGCTGCCGGCGTGAAGTAGTAAGCGGGAGTGAACTCGAGCACCTCCGCACGTTCTGGGGTGACGGTCATCGAGCCGACGCTGACATCCCAGCGCCCCGCCCAGTTACCCGCGGTGATGACGTCCCACGAGGGGGTCTCCCACTGAATCTCGACGCCAAGTCGCTTGGCGATCTCGGTCGCGACGTCGATGTCGAAGCCCTCGTACTCTCCGCTCTTCGTGATCGACGACTGCGGCGGGTAGGCAGGGTCGGTGGAAACCCTGAGCACGCCGGCATCTTGCACCGCTGCGAGCAGGCCGGTCGGTTCATCGCTCTCGGCCGCGGCATCGCCGTTGCCCTCGGACTCCTCGGGCTCGTCTCCGGCGGTTCCGCACGCTGCGATAAGCAGCAGGACGAACGACAGGACGGCCAGCAGACGTAACCTCTTCATGTCTTCCCCCTGTTTCACAGTCGTCCCGCGGCTGAGAGTGGGACGGTGGCCCTACTATGCGCGATAACCAAGCGCATTGAAAGCCAATTGTAGGACGCGAAAAAGGGGGTCGCCCCCAAAAAAGGGCAACCCCCAGAGATAATTCCGGCGACGACCTACTCTCCCACCCCGTCTCCAGGGCAGTACCATCGGCGCTGGAGGGCTTAACTTCTGGGTTCGGAATGGAACCAGGTGTGACCCCTCCGCTATGGCCACCGGAAACCTATTTGGCTGTCAGTTCTTCTCGAGTCATTTGACCCAATATGTCCACCGGATCCATCGATCCGATTTCGTCCACCGGATCCATCGTTCCGGGTGACTCTGTCGTCCAAGAACCTTGAACGCTCCAGAGCGAGCGCGAGCGAGACCAAGCCTACGGCCTATTAGTACCGGTCGGCTGAACACATTGCTGTGCGTACACCTCCGGCCTATCAACCTTGTCGTCTAGCAAGGAGCCTTTTCCGCTTAACGCGGCAAGAGATCTCATCTTGGAGCCGGCTTCGCACTTAGATGCTTTCAGCGCTTATCCGATCCGCACGTAGCTAAACAGCGTGCCCTTGGCAGGACAACTGTCACACTAGAGGTGCGTCCGTCCCGGTCCTCTCGTACTAGGGACAGCTCTCCTCAAATCTCTTACGCCCACGGAGGATAGGGACCGACACTTCTGTTACCTCTCGATCGTTAACTCCATTTGTTCGTATGGATCGAGCGGCCAGGTCGTTTCTGTTCCGCCTGGCTCCCCATGTCGCCATGAGGGTCGGACTATATCTTCACGGAATCCTGATTCCGTGTTCGGCGTATAGCCTCTGAGGATTCTGGACGACCAATCGATTCTTCGGTATCTGCCACCGCCATTCATCCGAACAGCGAGTTGCAGCAAGCGGTCGAATCCATCCTGAGTTAGGTGCTCTTTACGATCCATCGCTCTCACTACATGAGCGAATGTCTCGAACTCAAGCCTCTTCTCGCTCAGGATTGGACACGACTCGAAGAATGGAATCACCTTTGTGAGAAGGTCTGTGCGCTTTCTCACCACAAGAACCAAAGACTTGTCTCTTTTCCCTTCTCCTGCGTTCCTCTGAATCCGGCCGCAGCCGAGTTGGGATCGTAGAAGGTAGAGAACGGACGCTCTCTCTGGATTCTGGCTGACATGAAACTCAGGAACGAGTTGCCAGCCGAACCTTGTGGACGGATTGCGCTGAACGGCGACGTGAAAGCTTCCTTCCCCGTCGACGTATCCCGACAGATAGTCGTTCAGTCTTTCCTGCTGATTGTCCGGCGCAGCTTGAGGCCGCTCACCTGACGGATTGTCACTGCTCACATCTCAAGCCTAATGATGGCCTGTGACACTAAGCAGTACCGCAGGATACAACCGAAGTTTCCAGCATTTAGCCGAATTTATAGACAGCGCGGGTTGGTTCACTGTCTCACGACGTTCTAAACCCAGCTCGCGTGCCGCTTTAATGGGCGAACAGCCCAACCCTTGGGACCTGCTCCGGCCCCAGGATGCGACGAGCCGACATCGAGGTGCCAAACCGTTCCGTCGATATGGACTCTTGGGAACGATCAGCCTGTTATCCCTAGGGTACCTTTTAGCCGATGAGCGACGGCCCTACCACGAGGAGCCGCCGGATCACTATCTCCTACTTTCGTACCTGCT
>WHSV01000130.1 GCA_009379915.1 Actinomycetota bacterium
AACGATGGCCAAGCGCTCGATCATCGCTTTGCTGCTCGTCGCACTATCGCTGATGGTGATAGGGCCGGCGACGGCAATCGTCTACGGAGAGCCCGATGATGGCAGACATCCTTACGTGGGTGCATTCGTGTTGGAGATCGACGAGGAATTCCGAAGGATCTGCTCAGGCAGCCTGATCTCGTCGACGGTGTTTCTCACCGCGGGCCACTGCACAGCGGCGGCCGAGGACATCATCGAGCCCGGCGATCCCGTCTTCGTGACCTTCGACGACGAGGTGCGACAGACCTCGACCTTCCACAGCGGCACGCCGCACACCCACCCGGAATTCGGCTCCGGCGGCAACAACGATCCGAAAGACATCGCGGTGATCGTGCTCGACGACCCCGTCACGACGCAGGGCTTCGCCGAGCTGCCGGAAGCGGGCCTGCTCGACGACATGAAGTCCCAGCTGCGGAGCGAGACCTTCACTGCGGTCGGCTACGGAACCATCAGGGAGACCCGCAAGAAGGGCCCCCAGAACATCTTGTCAAACCTCGAGCGGATGATGGCGCTGCAGTCCTTCAACGCGTTGAACAAGTCCTGGCTGAGGCTGGCCATGAACGAGGCAACCGGCAACGGGGGTACCTGCTTCGGCGACTCCGGCGGTCCGCACTTCCTCGGTGGAGAGGACTCGAACCTCATCGTCTCCATCACGGTGACGGGTGATGCCGTGTGCAAGGCGACCGACGACACCTACCGAGTCGACACTCCCGTGGCGAGGGACTTCCTCGACGATTTCGTGACCGTCCCCTAAGCAAACCATCGCCGACCTCAGAGGGGTCGCCTGGTTCATCGCGCGCCGGCTAAGTGCTCGCCACGAACAGATTGCTGGATAACGACAGAGAAGCGAGCACTTAGCTGGGTGGCGTTACGACCCGCGCGACCACCTGGAAGCTCGCCGGCCAACTGATGACCTACAGGCTCGCTGAACGGGTCTGTAGGTCATGAGTACGCCCGGTTGGCCCCACAGGCCCAAGAAATCCCGAATCACGCCCGCGACCAGGTCCCGAGCACACTGCTAGCATTCCGGGTGGCCGCGCGTAGCGCTCCTCCTGCAACCCAAATTGCAGCGAGCGCGGCCCACACGGCCGAGCGCACCTGATTCACAGGAGGTGACGCTGTGCTCGTCACAGTGCTCGGTATCGGAGCTGCGTCCTGGGGCATCATCATGGCCCTCTCGCCGGTCCTACAGATCCGC
This sequence comes from Actinomycetota bacterium, assembly GCA_009379915.1. Taxonomy (GTDB): domain Bacteria; phylum Actinomycetota; class CADDZG01; order CADDZG01; family WHSQ01; genus WHSV01. Next base: position 1,238 of record WHSV01000130.1, read on the forward strand.
AGAATCTTGAATCGGCGCTCGTCGGAAGACGTCTCGATCGGCTACTTCCTGGTCCTCCTGGGAGGCTTCGCCATCTGGATGGCCTACGGCATCTCGATCGGCAACCTCGTCCTCATCGTGCCGAACTCGGTCGCGTTCTGCGTCGGCGTGGCGACGATCCTGATCGCGCGCCGCTTCCGCTGATGCGCGAACATCGAGAAACGACCGATCGGCAGAGGAGCACAAGCTGAGCACCGAGGCCATCTACCTGCACGACTCATACGTCCGCGACTTCGATGCCAAGGTCACCGCCACCGACGGCAACCTCGTGGAGCTCGACCGCAGCGCCTTCTATCCCGGAGGCGGCGGCCAGCCCCACGACCTCGGCACCGTGAACGGCACCCAGGTCACCGGCTTCAAGCGCGACTCGGGCATCCTCTGGCACGAGCTCGAGGGCAACGCCCCGAACGTCGGCGACCCGGTCACCGGTGAGCTCGACTGGGAGCGTCGCTACTCGCTCATGCGCACGCACACCGCGATGCACATTCTGTGCGGAGTCATCTGGCGCGACTACGGAGCCAAAGTGACCGGCGGCGGAATGCAGCCGCTCAAGGGCCGGATGGACTTCGAGTTCGAGCAGATGAAGGCCGAGCTCGTCGGGGACATCGAGAAGGCAATCAACGAGGAGGTCGAAAACGCCCGAGGTATCAGTGTGCGCTTCCTCGATCGCACCGCGGCCAACGTCGACCCGGACCTGATTCGAACGAAGATCAACCTGCTCCCGAAGGAGATCACCGAGGTGCGGGTGCTCGACATCGACGGCCTCGACGTGCAGGCCGATGGCGGCACACACGTGAAGTCCACCGACGAGGTCGGCACGATCCACATCGCCAACTACAAGTCAAAGGGCCGGGCGAACAAACGCCTAGAGATCGCACTGGATCCGTAAGCTAGACACCCGAACATGGACCTTCGCAAGCTCGAGCGGCGCAACATTGATCTCACCATCGCCGGTGACGCTAGGACAGCGACCGAACTCCTCGAGGAGAACCTGCCCCTCGCAGAGGCCTCGGACGATCCCGGTCGCAACAGCGCCTGTTGGTGCGGCAGCTCGAAGAAGTACAAACGCTGCTGCGGCGATTCCCGCCGAATCTAGTAGACGTCATTCCGCGGCGCGGCGGCGCGCGCCCGCAGCGCCTCGAGCGCGGCTGCCGCGCCCACCTCGGTGAGTGCCAGAGAACGAGCACTCCAGTCCCCCTTCTCGACCATCAGACCGAACGGCTTCGCCAGATGTCTCAACTCCCACATCACCATGTCCACATCTCGCTCATCAACGGACGCTCGGGGGTCCATCTGGTTGCCCGTGCCCCAGCCCTCCTCCGCCAGCATCGCGGTGATGGTCGTGACGATGTCGTCGGTCGTCGTCTCGCCCTTCAAAATCAGCACCGCCAAGGTCAGCTCGGCGACGGCATCGAAAAAGCCCCCTCCCGCGACGAGCCCGCCGGCAACTGTCCGCCAAAGTTCCTCGGCATCCTTCAGGCAGCGACGGGCGGCTGGAGTCGCAAGGAGCTTGCGACCCCTGCGTCGAACGAGCTTTCGCGCGATCGCGAACTCGTGAAGCACCCAGAGTTCAACCACATCGTCCTCACGCATCGGCTGGCCGGGCAGCTCCCACCAGTTCCAGCGCCCCGCCGCCTTCCGCACGAAGTCGCGCCCGAGGTTGTGCTTCTCCGTCAGTGGAATTCCCTCCTCCGCGCGCGTCAGGAACCAGGCGAACGGGGCGAGCGCATCCCCGACCCCGTCGGGAACCTCAGAGTTTGCATCGAGGCGAGGCAAGAGTGGTTCGAGGAGCGCGCCTCGCGCATTGCTTCGCCCCCTTACCCACCAAGCCATACGTTCGCGTGGATCGCGGCCAGGGGAGTATCTCCATCTAAGTTTGTATTCGGGGCGTTAAGTCACGCGGTGGTGAGCTTCTTCTGCACTTTCTTCCAGCCGGAGGCACCCGGCTCGAGCTCGCCCGCAGTGATCGCCAGCTCGAGCGCCGATGCTGCTCCGGCGTTCGCAGCCGCTTCCCGCATGCCCATGATGCTGCCCCACTTCAATACATCTGTGTCCGGCGGCTCGACGCCCGATGCCTGCTGAGCGCGCTCGTACTCCTTGCGCCCGCGTCCGTACTCCTCGGCAGCTTCGATGCACTCGCGAGTGGTGTCCGAGCGACAGATGGCCGCGTAGCGCGGCATCCCCGCGGCTTCGAGCACCTCGCCGAGCGCCCGAGCGATGTCGAGTTTCACATCGAGAGACGCCATGAACTTCTTCGGTAGCGTGTACCAGAGAAAGTACTGAAGGAAGTGCTGGTTGACGTGGTCGAAGCCCTCGCCGGCCGTCAGAGCCGAAAGAGCTCCCTCGGCGTTCCGGCCCGCCTCAGCATCTCTCGCCCGCACCACCTCGAGGGCAGAGTCGATGTCGCCGGCAGTCGTCATCGGTCAATTCCACCACCGAAGAAGGAAAGGTGCACTCCGATGCAACCAGGGGCCCGAGCGAAAGCAGTAACCCCAAGCGCTCAGGCTCGACCTTCAACGAGCTTCAACGCATGGCGTGGTGGCACGATCGTCAATCCCTCGACGTGCACGTTGTCGAAGTGACGATCTCTGGTGACGAAATGGTCCGCCGACGCCGCTAAGGCGAGGGCAACGAGATAGTCATCCTTCGGGTCGGCCGTTACAACTCTCAGCGGATCAACAGGATCGTCGAAGTGCAGGCTCTCCTCGCGGAGACGCTGCGTAAGCTGGTCGACTTCGGCACTCGAGATGTCGTATTTGCCGGCGATGCGTGGATGCAACAGAGCCCTTCGGACCTCACCTATGAGATTTGGGCAAACGATCAACTCGAACTCCCCTGCCTGCCAGAGATCCAGCAACCGGGAACATGCACCCGACGGGGCGAGGGTTCCGGCTATGAGGCAGTCGGCGTCGACGAGTAGCTGCAAAGCGAGCCCGCGGGTTTAGGGGGCCCGGTCGAGGTCACGACCAGCCCGAACCTCGTGGACGACCTCGGTGGCCAGCCGAACCGCCTCCTCCTCGTCGAGATTGGCCTTCGCCCGTAACCTGTCGAGGATCCCGAGGCCTTCCCTAAGCGCCCTCTCGAGCATCTCGCTCTGGGACGTACCCGCTCGAGCAGCACGAACCCTTACTTGCCGCATGAGGACTTCATCGAGAGAGAGCGTCGTCTTGACCTTTGCCATGAAGCCATATTCCCCTACATAGGGAATTAAGGCAAGCACCCCTATGGCCGAAAGTGTCTGACCTTGTTCAGCAGGGCCGGTTCCGGGTGACCGCGGCCCACCACTTCCCACCCCACCAGTTCCGGCCGGCGACCGAAGAGCACGATCGTGTGGGCCTCTCGGTTCGGTCCGGGGAGCACCGTCTTATCGACCCGCCAGCCTCTGGCCTCCCCCGGCTTGAGCGCGGCGGAGAGCGCGGACAGTCTGGTCGCGCCTTGGGCACGTAGCCGAGTCGCTTCACCCTGGCAGCGCGCATAACTCTTGTGCCCGCCGGTCAGAACCTCCGTCGGTAGCCGCGGTTGGACGTCCGCCTCGGATTCATCGACTTCAATCGCCCACAGAGCCCGGCGCACGGTGACGAGATCCTCCGGGTCCTTGATCTCCTCGTGCCGCAGAAACTCGGCCCATGCTCCGTCGGGCGTATCCCAAAGGTACTGAACCGGCCCATCTCCGTCGCCGTGCCAACGACCCGGGGGTTGCTCATCCGTCTCCCATAGAAACGGCCACCGAGGATCGGCGTGGCGAAAGAGGATCACGTCGCGGAGGCGAACAACAAGGAGTGGGCGAGCTCCCGCACGGCTTCGGGGCCCTCCTCATCCGGCGCCCAGTCGTCGCCGAGCAACTCGATCGGCGAGCGTCCCCCGAGCGCGCTTCGATGTCTGTGGAACCAGCGCCGCACTCCTACCTCGTTGTAGGCGCCGCGCAAGTCGCCGACGATAAGAGCGATGAGGTGCAGGCGGTCTGCGACCAGGTCTGGAGTTGCGCGACTCCCGTTGGCGTAGCGGTTCAGGCTGCTCTCGGAGATTCGCAGCAGGCGCGCCAACTCTTCCGCTCCGAAAACCTTCGTCAACGCCGGCCACTCGTACTCGGGCAGAGGAGATTCCCGCAGCGCGTCGAGAACCCCACGAACGAGCTCGGCGGTCCCGGCGGAATCCGAGGTATCGATCTGGCGCATCCTGACGATGAAGTGCTTGGCCACGCCGGCC
>WHSV01000038.1:0-2182 GCA_009379915.1 Actinomycetota bacterium
CTGCGTTCGGAGTCCAAAGAGAGAGCCGATCGGGTGCGATCTGAATCGGAGAAGAGCGCGGCCAAACTTCGAGCGAGCGCGGAAGCAGCCGCAGACCGCATGCGCGCCGACGCCGAGGCGGACGCGCAACGCACGCTGGGTGAGGCGGACGCCCGTCTCGCCGAGCTGCGCGCCATCGAATCCGACGCCCGTCGGCGCATCGATGCTCTGACCCAGCGACTGCTGACGATCGCCGGGCAACTCGGTGAGGAAGCACAAGAGCGCGATGGCGTCGAAGAGCCGCCCGAGCTCGAGGAAGCAGACCTCGATCGAGCGCAGCACGAGGACTCACACGACGATCTTCGGGTCGAGGTGGTCCAGCAGGACGAGACCGAGCCGATCGGTATGGACTCCGAGCGTCTCGCGACGGGGGGCAAGGCATGAACCAAGAGTTCGAGATTCCACGCGAAGAGCTCGATAACGAAGTCGATAGTGCGGCCCAGCAGCCTCTGCCTGACCAACAAGTTCTGCCAGAAGACATTCACAATGCACAGTTCTCGACGCGCGTGCGTGGGTACGACCGCGAAGAAGTCGATGCCTTCCTGTCCGCGCTCGCGGCCGAGCTCGAGCAACTAATCGAGAATCAGCAGTTGCTTCAGAACCAGCCGGCACCCATGGTCGAGGACGAGGAGCCCTATGCAAAGCTCGGCTCCGACGCCGGCAAGCTCATGCAACTCGCACGCGATCACGCCGACCGCATGAAGAACGACGCTCTGGCCGAAATTGCCGCGGCGCGCGCCGCGGCAGAGACGGAGGTCGCCGAGCTCCTCGAACGTGCCGAAACAGAAGCCTCCGCCCTGCGCGATATGGCCGAGCGAGACGCAAAGGCAATCAAGGACGACGCCGATCGGCTACACACCGGCGCCCTGACTCGCGCGCGTGAAGTTGAGATCGAGACCGAAAACATGGCGGCCCAGGCGCAAACCGAGGTGGAGGGCATACGGGCTGCGGCCGAGACCGAGGCTCGGGTTCTGAGGACAGAAGCCGAGGAAGAGGCCAAGCGAATCAAGAACAAGGCGCGGGCCGACTACACGGTGGTGACACGCGAGGCTCATCGAGACGCTAATCGAACCGAGAGGGAGGCGCGTCAGCGCGCCGAAATACTCAAGGACGAAGCGGAGGAGAAAGCCAACGAGCGAGTGCGCCACGCTCGCGCCGAGGTCCGGAAATTGAACGACGCGGAGTCAACGCTCAAGAAGCGAATCCAAGCTCTGCAGTCAACGCTCGACTCGTTGAGCGACGCGGTCGAGGACAGCGATGCACCTCAGGACACTGCGCCCACGACCGTCGATCTCACCGATACTCGCAGCGGCCCTGCCTAAATCCCGCATCACACCGTTGCAGAGTCGAGATCGAGGAGCCAGTCCTGGCCGACCAGGTCCTGACCGAAGCTCTGATGAGGCTCCTCTTCGATCAGTCGAAACCCCGCAGCTTCATAAATTCGTCGGGCCGAAAGCAGCACGTCGTTGGTCCACAACGTGACCTGCTTGTAGCCCGCCCTTCTGGCGAAGCGGATGCACTCCGTCACGAGCCGCTCTCCAATCCCCATGCCGCGCGCGTTCGGCTCGACCAACAGAAGGCGAAGTCTGGCGATGTCATCGGTCTCCTTCACGCAGAAGACGCAGCCGGCAGGCTCGCCTTCGACCTCCGCGATCCAGGCGTTCTCTTTCTTCGGATCCCGTTCGTCGGCGTACTCGGCGACGACGCGCGCCACGAGGGCCTCGAAGGACTCGTCCCAGCCGAACTCCTGCGCGTAGATCACGCCGTGGCGATGCACCACCCAGCCAAGATCGCCGGGAATCGGTGGACGGATGAGGCTCGCCCGCAGTCCGGGGGCCGGGTCGAGCAACCCCCGAATTGTGGCCATCGCCGAGACGAGACGACGCTGGTCCTCGTCCGTCAATGCTGACTGCATGTCCCGGACCTGTTTCGTGGAGCGCGCGTCGAGGTCCTCGAACACCGCCCTTCCCTTGTCGGTCAGACGAAGCAGGCGCCGGCGGCCGTCGGTTGGCGAAGACGTGCTCTCGACCAGGCCGTCTCTCTCGAACCGTTTCATGATGCGGCTCAGATAGCCCGGGTCGATGCCGAGCTCGTGCCGCAGTCGCAACAGGTCCGTTACGCCTGTCCTGCGGTCCGGCCGAGC
>WHSV01000038.1:2331-31182 GCA_009379915.1 Actinomycetota bacterium
TGCGGTCCGGCCGAGCCCGCCCCGCGTCGGCTTGGCCGAGCTCGAAGATGATGCGTGCCTCGGTCAGCGAGTAAGGGGTGTCCAGCAGGCCCGCATCGAGCATCCCCATGTGGTTGGTCCAAAAACGGTTGAACGCACGGATGGCACCGGTTCGCTCTGCCACGGACATGAATGTATCAGCCTCCGTCAAGTATCTCCTTGACTAAGTCTAGTACAACGTGGCCGGCTCTCGGAGCCGTTAGGCGTCGACGGGGAAAGAGTGTGTGTGATTCGACTTTCCGGGTCCGATCTTGGTAATGGAGACCAGAACCCGGGTGCCGACGGGGACTGGGAGCCGAACTCGGGTCCAGAGGGGCCGCTCGAGCCAGATCCGCGACCCATTAGTGATCCTTGCCCGGTTTTCGGGGGCAATGGTTGCCCAGAGTTGGCAGACTGGATCTCGAGCTGCCCTTCCGTTGCCCGTGATGGTCGGATAGCGACCAAATCGGGCAAGAGCTCCGCCCTGACCCGCCGGACCCGCCCGCGCGGTCGTGCACCAACCCCATTCCGCTCGTGGTCGCCGGTTAGGTTTCTCCACGCCGCATCCCGGCCGGATCGGTCGATCGAGCCACCAGCCTCCCAACTCGGCGGACGCCGTCAGACCGCCGGCGCGTCGCCGACCCAATAACGCGGCCCCGGCCCGTTCTCGGCGACACGGTCGCCGGGGTTGGAGAGCTTGCACCGCTCGAGCGAGAGGCATCCGCACCCGATGCATTCGGTCAGCCCCAGCTTGAGCCGCTCGAGTTCTGCGATCCGTTCGTTGACGCGCTCGGTCCAGCCGCTCGAGAGGCGCGCCCAGTCGCGGCGGTTCGGCACCCGATCCGGAGGCAGCTTGGCGAGCTCGGCGCCGATCTCCTCGAGCGTCAAGCCGATCCGCTGGGCGAAGACGATGAAGGCGATCCGTCGGAGCACCGGCCGAGCGAAGCGGCGGTGGCCAGTGCCCGCCCGCTCGGAGGTGACGAGGCCTCGCTCCTCGTAGAAACGAAGGGCCGATGCGGCCACCCCGCTTCGCCGTGCAACCTCCCCGATGGTCAGCAGCTCTGCCATGGGGCAAGGAGATCACATCCGGGGCTTGACTTCAAGTTCACTTTAACTTGTAGATTGCGGAGGTCCGCCGATTCCGAAACGAGGAGCACTCGATGGAGCAACCCACAGCGAGCCAGCAGATCACCGACGAGGTCACATCCTGGCCGGGTGTGACGGCGGGGCCGGGCGAGCGCGGCGAGTTCGCGTTCAAGGTCGGCCGCCGGGAGATCGGCCACCTGCATGGCGACCACGTCCTCCACACAGGCTTTCCGAAGGCGGTTTGGGGCGAGCTCTACGACCAGGGCCGCATCGACTACCACCCGGTCTTCCCCGATCGGCCCGGTCCGGCTTCGCGAAGGATCGAAAACGAAGCGGATGTCCGCGACGTGATCGAGCTCCTGCGGCTCAACTACGACCGAGTTTCCCCCATCACCGGGTCGCCGGAAGAAGCAACGGCCTGATGCGTTGACGCGCGATGAGTTTCGAAACTTACAGCGGTCTAAGTGTTGACCAACCCCTGCAACGGAGGAACCAGATGACATCACAGTCCCCCCTCGCGATCGAGGCCACCGGGCTCGTCAAGGTCTTCGGTGAGACGCGCGCCGTCGACGGTGTCGACCTGGCCGTGCGGAGCGGCTCGGTCTACGGCGTGCTCGGTCCCAACGGTGCCGGCAAGACGACCGCGATCCGGATGCTGGCGACCTTGCTTCGCCCGGACGCTGGCAGCGCCCGTGTCCTCGGGCACGACATCGTCGAGGAGGCGGACGCAGTGCGTAGCGCCGTCACGCTCACCGGCCAGCTCGCGTCCGTGGACGAGGACCTAACCGGCCGAGAGAACCTGATTCTGGTGGGCCGTCTGCTCGGACTGAAGCGGGCCCGCGCAAAGAACCGGTCCACCGAGTTGCTCGAAGCCTTCGGACTCGCGGAGGCGGCCACGAAGCTGGTCAAGAACTACTCCGGGGGGATGCGGCGCCGCCTAGACATCGCTGCAAGCATCGTCGTCACGCCACGGCTGATGTTCCTCGACGAACCCACGACCGGGCTCGATCCACGCTCTCGCAATCAGGTCTGGGACATCATTCGCATGCTGGTCGCCGGCGAGACCACGATCCTGCTCTGCACGCAGTATCTCGAGGAGGCCGACCAGCTCGCCGACGGCATCGCAGTGATCGATCACGGCAAGGTGATCGCCGAGGGAACGCCCGGCCAGCTCAAGGCGTCGGTGGGTGCGGGTGCGCTGCACGTGCGTCTACTCGACCCGCACCAGCGGCCCGAGGCCGAGCGGTTGCTAACCCGCGATCTGGGATCCGCGTTCTTGGAACCCGACCCCGCCGCGCTGTCGGTCCAGTGCGCCGACGCCGACCGGGGGGCCGAGGCGATCGCCGGGTTGACCCGGGCCGGAGTGAAAATCGCCGACTTCTCGTTGGGCCAGCCGAGCCTCGACGAGGTCTTTTTGGCCCTGACCGGACACCCGGCCGAGACGGAGCCATCCCTTGAAACCGATGCGATCGAGGAGGAGCAGCCAGCATGAACATGACGACACCAGACGCCGCAACGCTCGGCGCAGATGAGGAAGCGGTCCGGAAGGCGATCTCCTCGACCGCGCGACCGCCGAAAGCCAGCCCTCTGTCGGCCGCCCTGTCTTTCGGCTGGCGCGGGATGCTCAAGGTAAAGCACGTCCCCGAGCAACTTCTCGACGTCACGATCACGCCGGTGATGTTCGTGCTGATGTTCACCTATCTGTTCGGCGGAGCCATCGCCGGCTCGACCGGTGAGTACCTGCGCTACATCCTCCCGGGGATTTTGGTGATGTCGGTGCTGTTCACCACCGTGTACTCGGGGGTGGCGCTGAACACGGACCTCACCAAGGGAGTGGTCGACCGTTTCCGTTCGCTACCGATCTGGCGACCGGCGCCGCTAGTAGGGTCACTGATCGGGGACAGCGTGCGCTACCTGATCGCCGGAACCGTGATCATCGTGCTGGGTCTCGCTCTCGGCTACCGATCGGATGGCGGCGTCGGCGGAGTCCTCGCCGCGCTGGGGCTGGTGGTCGTCTTTGCCTTCGGCCTGTCCTGGGTCTTCACGACCATCGGTCTGGTGATGCGTTCCCCCAACGCCGTCATGAACGCCGGCTTCATGGGGATCTTCCCGGTGACCTTCCTGTCCAACGCCTTCGTCGATCCGGAGACGCTGCCGGCGGGGCTCGAGGCGTTCGTGAACGCCAACCCCATCTCCATCCTGGTGGACGCGGCCCGCGGGCTCATGGAGGGCAACCCCTCAGTAGGAGACATCGGGATAGTCCTGGCTACGGCGGCGATTCTGACATTGGTCTTTGCGCCGTTGACGACCCGCCTGTATCAGAGGGCCTGAGCGGCGGTCGGGATCGGCTAAGAGGGACCGTTCTACCCGATTCTCTTGATCCAGGTGGTAATCGCTGAAATGGCCTCGTCCCACGCCTGTTCGGTGGAACGACCCGACGATTTCCGTACCTTCAGAGAGTGATCGCCGTCGTCGATGACGACGACGTCGGCCTTGAGCCTTCGCTCGCCGATTACCTCGGCGAGGGTATCGAGCGGGCAGAAGGGGTCGCGAGTACCCTCGACGAAAAGCTGAGGCGATTTGATGTCGCCCAGGTGAGCATCCCGTATCCGGTCGGGCCTGCCCGGCGGGTGCAGTGGATAGCCGAGATACACGAGGCCGTCGACTCGCGTACCGTCCGCCACGATGTGCGAACCGATCCGGCCCCCCATTGACTTGCCACCAATGAACAGTCTTTGCGGGGAGCGCTCGTCGGTGACCTGTTGGACGGCTTCTCGATACGTGTCTTCCAGAACGGGCTGCTTGTCGGGCGCGCGTCTCTTTTCGTCGGTGTAGCGGAAGTTGAACCGCGCCACCGCCAAGTCCGCGGAGCCCAGCGTGCCTGCAAAGTACACCATGTACTCATGATTCATATCCGCGCCGGCCCCATGCGCAAGGAGCAGAACGGACGACGCGCTATCCGAGCCGTTCCAAGTGACGTTCATGTTGGTGATTATCCGTCGCTCACGGGAGGAGCGATGAACGTGCGCCGTCCGGCCTGCTCGATGATGTCCGCCTTGAGAACGCGACGCACTCTGCGGACCTCACGTAACGGCACGAGTGCCGTCGCGTCGTGCTGCTCGACAATTTGCTGCAGGTCCTCGATGGCGCTTTCGAGTTCACCGATCGCGTCGTGGTGCCGCACCCGCAGCGCGTCGATCTCGTGCTCGAGTTCGAGAATGCGCATGACTCCGGCGAGGTTGACCCCGTCAGTGGTCAGTTCCTGGATTCGTCGCAGCAAGGTTATGTCTCGCTCGGAGTAGCGGCGCGTGTTCCCCGCCGTGCGATGTGGTTGCACCAATCCCTTGCGCTCGTATATGCGAAGCGTTTGCGGGTGCACGCCCGCAAGCTCGGCCGCAACCGAGATGACGTAGATCGCCTGGTCCTGCTGCCTGCCGTCGGCCATCACGATCTCCTTAGGACGCCCTCTGGCTCGCGCTCTTGGTCAGGTACGCCTCGAGGTTCTTGCGCGGACTATCCTGGTGCGCTTCCTGGAACTCCTCGAGCAACTGCTTCTCGCGCCGCGACAACTTCTTGGGCACCTCGACGTCCACCTTGACGAGCAGGTCACCAGTTCCGCCGCTCTGGCGCGGGACCCCCTTACCGCGGACGCGCAAGGTCTTGCCGCTGTTGGTTCCGGCCGGTACCTTCACGGTCACGGGCGAATCGAGTGTGGGCACCTGAATCTTGGCTCCCAGAGCGGCCTCGGCGATGGTCAACGGCAGGTGGATGACGAGATCTCCGTCCTTGCCGAGCTCGAACACATTGTGAGGACGGACATGAACTCGAACGAACAAATCGCCGGCGACTCCATCCGCGGGAGCGGCTTCACCTTTGCCTGCAACGCGGATGCGCGCGCCGTCCCCGATACCAGCCGGGATTCGCACCTTCGTTGAGTTGTCCGGCAGCGTCACGGTGGCGCCGTTGATCGCATCCTCGAAGTCCAGCGTCACCTCAGTCTCGATATCTCGACCCTGGCGCTGACGTCCGCGGCTGCGGAAGCCGAACAGGTCTTCGAAGACACTCCCCCCTCCCGCGTCCCCACCGAAGAGGTCCTGCAGGTCCTCGACGTTGATGCGGACGTTCCCCCGGCCTCCCCCGGGACCGCGCGGGTCGAAACCATAGAACCGCTGGCCCCCCGCATCAACGAAGGCGCGCATCTGGTCGTACTCGCGTCTCTTGTCGTCGTTGGACAGCACCGAGTGCGCCTCGGAGATCTCCTTGAAGCGCTGCTCGGCCCCCTTGTCACCCTTGTTGGCGTCGGGATGGTACTTCTGCGCAAGCTTCCGGTAGGCGCGCTTGATGGAGTCCTTGGGAGCCTCTTTGTCCACCCCAAGAATCTTGTAGAAATCCTTGTCCATCCAGTCGCGCTGCGCCATTTTGCTTATCCCTCTGCTTCAGCGTCGGTGGGTTCGTCCGAACCTTCGTCTATCGGGTGCGTGACCACGACCATCGCGGGTCGCAGCACGTGATCGCCCATCCGGTAACCCTTGCGGTAAACCGCCTTGACGATGGCGTCCTCGACGTCGGGGCTAGGGTGCGATTCGACCGCGTCGTGCACGTGCGGATCAAAACGCCGACCCTCCGCCTCGATCTCCTCGAGTCCCTCGGACTCAAGGGTGCGCAACAGCTCTTTGTGCAGAAGCTGCAGGGCTGACGAGCCGTCGTCGTGCTCGAGCGCTCGATCGAAGTTGTCGAGCAGGGGCAGCAAACGCTCGAGCATTTCGCGCGTGGCTCGATCCGAGGCCATTGCCGTCTCGCGCATCATCCGCTTCCGCCGGTTGTCGAAGTCCGCCTGTAGCCGAAGGTAATCGTCCAGAGGAACGGTCTCGATGGTCTCTTCGGCCGCAGCTTCCGATTCCTGCGCGGGCGCGCCAATATCCTCGCCGGAGAACTCGGTCGCGTCGTCAACCGAGGAGGCGGGAGTTACCTCCCCCTCCCCGGGTTGGGATCTACCCATTCCGCGGCGATCCGTCACTCGAATACGGCGTGGTTCGTTGTCTTTGCGTTCCATAACGTCGTCCCTTTAGGCACTCTGTTCCTTACCGTCTTCGTCGTCCACGACCTCCGCGTCCACCACATCGTCGTCGGACGACCCCGCGGCCGCCGCCTCGCCGCTCGGTTGGTTCTGGGCGTTCTGGTAGATCACCTGCGCGATCTGCTGCGACGCGGTCATCAGAGCCTCGGTCGTCTGCTTGATGCGGTCGACGTCCTCACCCTTCAAGGCCTCCTTGGCCTCGTCGAGAGCGGTAGTGACGTTGGACTTCGTCGATTCGTCGAGCTTGTCCGAGTGCTCGGTCAACGACTTCTCGGTCTGGTAGACGACGTTGTCGGCCTGGTTGCGTGCCTCGGCCTCGGCGCGACGAGCCTTGTCCTCGTCCGCGTGAGCCTCGGCCTCTTTGATCATGCGCTCGATCTCATCGTCGGCTAGCTTCGTCCCGCCGGTGATCGTCATCGACTGCTCCTTGCCGGTGCCTTTGTCCTGGGCGTGCACGTTGACGATGCCGTTGGCGTCGATGTCGAAGGTGACCTCGATCTGCGGCATGCCGCGCGGTGCCGGCGGGATGTCGGTGAGCTGGAACTTGCCGAGCGACTTGTTGCGGTAGGCCATCTCGGCCTCGCCCTGCAGAACGTGGATCTCGACCGAAGGCTGATTGTCCGCCGCGGTCGTGAAGGTCTCGCTGCGCTTGGTCGGGATGGTCGTGTTGCGCTCGATCAGCCGGGTGAAGATGCTTCCCTGCGTCTCGACTCCCAGACTCAGCGGCGTCACGTCGAGCAGAAGCACGTCCTTGACGTCGCCCTTCAGCACGCCGGCCTGAACGGCTGCACCCACGGAGACGACCTCGTCGGGATTGACACCCTGGTGAGGCTCCTTGCCTTCCGTGAGGTTCGTGACCATCTCGCGCACCATCGGCATGCGGGTGGAACCACCGACCAGGATGATGTGGTCGACGCTTCCGACTGAGATTCCGGCGTCGCGAACCGCTTGCTCGAACGGCGAACGACAACGGTCGAGGAGGTCCTCGGTCATGCGCTCGAACTCACTGCGCGACAGGGTTTCTTCGAGGTGGAGTGGGCCCTGGTCGCTCGCGGTGATGAACGGCAGGTTGATGGTGGTGCTCTGGGTCGTGCTCAGCTCCATCTTGGCCTTCTCGCCGGCCTCCTTGAGACGCTGCATCGCCATCTTGTCCTTGGACAGATCGATGCCGTTTGCATCCTTGAACTTCTTGACGAGCCAGTCGATCACTCGTTGATCCCAGTCGTCACCGCCGAGGTTCGTGTCGCCGTGAGTGGCCTTGACCTCGAAAACGCCGTCTCCCAGCTCGAGCAACGACACGTCGAAAGTGCCACCGCCCAGGTCGAAGACGAGAATTGTCTGATCGGTGGTGTCCTTGTCCAGTCCGTAAGCCAGTGCTGCGGCGGTCGGCTCGTTGATGATCCGGAGCACTTCGAGGCCCGCGACCTGTCCGGCCTCCTTGGTGGCCTGGCGCTGGGCGTCGTCGAAGTAGGCGGGCACCGTGATGACGGCCTCGGTGACCTTGTCGCCGAGGTAGGCCTCGGCATCCGTCTTGAGCTTGGCCAGAATGCGGGCCGAGATCTCCTGCGGCGTCCACTTCTTGCCGTCGATGTCGACCGAGTGGTCGGTCCCCATCTCGCGCTTGATCGACCGGATGGTCCGGTCGGGGTTCGTGATCGCCTGGCGCTTCGCGACCTCACCGACGAGTATCTCGCCGCTCTTGGAGAAGGCGACGACCGACGGCGTGGTGCGGGCTCCCTCGGCATTGGGGATGACGGTGGGCTCGCCGCCTTCGAACACGGAAACGACGGAGTTGGTCGTCCCGAGGTCGATTCCTACTGCTTTAGGCATTGGTCCTCCTGGAAAGGCTAGTGGTCCTGACAGGGCCATGGTCTAACTTGAGTGTGACGTTGTCAACTCAAATGGTTCAACGACACTCAGCTTAGGTTATTCCCCGAGAAGCGTTGGGTCTTCGAGAGCACCTTCCAGGGCGTCGCCGAGCTGCGCCCGGCCGGAGATCCCGAGCTTGCGGTAGACCTTTCCGAGATGGGCCTCGACGGCCTTCACGGTCACGAACAGGCCCTCCGCCACCTCTCGGTTGCTGAGCCCCGAGGCCACCATCTGGGCCACCCGGCGCTCGGCCGGCGTGAGGGCCTCGACGCCGGTCAACACCAGGCGCCGGGGTCTCCCCCCGGCGTCGGAGATGAGGCTGAGAGCTTGGGCCGCCAGCAGGAACACTCCGTGCCGACGGGCCTGGTGTATCCCGCGCCGCAGCCAGTCACGGGCCTCGCCCTTACGGCCGGCGTCGTTCAGGGCCCGGCCCAGCGCGACCTGCACGAGCGCGCGCTCGACCAAGGCTCCCGAACGTTCGGCTTGCGCCAGCGCCTCGCGCAGCATCTCGATACCGCGGGCGCCTCCCTCGATGAGGGCGACGGTCCTGAGAGCGACGGATACTCCACGCGGAGCACCCCATCGCCGAGCGCGCTCGAGAAAACCGGCGGCCACCTCCGCCGCGCGCTCCTCGTGCTCGGTGCCGATCGAAGCCCTGGCCAGATATTGCGGCCATGCACTCAGGGTCGGTTGGCTCAGGTACTTACTGCTCTGCAGCCTGCTCCCGGCCTCATCGAGGTCGGCGCGCGCCTCGTCGCGCCGCTCGGAAAGAACGTGCCAGCGACCCCGCGCTTCAAGGAACAGCCCGAACTCGGGTGCTTGTTTGTAGTCGTCATCGTCGATCGACCTCAGAATCGCTCCGGCGCCCACCAGGTCGCCGGAGTCCATGAGGGCGTGTGCAAGTTGTGCGTGGGCCGTCGGCAGGAACAACTTCCAACCGAACCGGCGAGCTTCAATGGCCTGTTGCGCATCGGCGACGGCGTCGGGAATGCGTCCCAGGTGCCTGAGCGGGTAGGTCCGGTTCACGGAAGCAGTAGCGAAGCCGTTAACCGAGCCGCGCGCTCGAGCTTCGACGATCGCGCGATCGCACACCTCGATGGAATCGACGAACCGGTCGGCCAGGGTGAGCACGCCGCTGACGATGGTCGCCGTCAACTCATCCTCCGGCGCGTCCTCGAAGAGTGCTCCATCCCCGTAGGCAGAAGTCGCGAGCTCGACCGCGCGCTCGAGTCCTTCACCGGTGGCGGTCAGGTAAAAGGCCGAGTAGGCTAGAGTCGCTCGCTCGGCCCCCAGGACCCCATCCTTGGTCCTGTGGAGCAGGCGCTCGATGTTCCGAGTGGCGGCGCCTTGAAGGCTCGGTTCTATGACTCCTGCGAATACGAACGTCGCCTCGAGCTCGCGCCTCAAGCTGTCGTGACTTTCGTCCAGTTCCTCGAACCCGGGAACGATCACACCGGCGGCTTCTCTGCGTTGGCCGGCGCTCAATAGTGCCCGGGCGATGCGCAGGCGCGCCCTCGCTCGCTGCTCGGGGTCGGAACATAGGTTGGCGGCCTCGGCAGACCGCGGGACGGCGCGGGGAGAACCGAACATGGCCTCGGCTTCCCCCAGCTCGACGAGGGCCTCGACCCGGTCGTCCGTGGAGAGCGCGCCCGCGAGTACCCGCTGCAGATAGTCGATCGCGATCTGCGGCGCGCCCCTTCTGAGCGCGCGTGCCGCAGCGGCACGCAGGACGGCATCAGTCCTCACGCCATGGACCTCGCCGGCAAGGAGCACATGTGGCGCCAGCTTCTCCGGCGGAGCCCCCGCCGAGTGGAGGACCCTCACGGCTTCCTCGTGCACCTTCACTCGCTCGGCCGGGTCGATGTGCTTGTAGGTGGACGTTCGCACGATCGGATGAACGAACGACAGGGGTTCGCTCGGAGTCAGGATTCCGGCCGCGGTCAGGGAAGCAGCCCACTCGGTTGCCTGGTCTACCTCAACGCCCGCGAGACGGGCGGCGAGGGCAAGCTCCGCGTTCTCGTCGAGCACAGCGACGCTCTGCGCCAAACGGACGGCCCCCTCGTCCATGAGAACCAGCCTCCGCTGCACCGACCGAGCCACTGTATGAGGTCCCTGCTCGTGAACTTCGGCCGCCTCGTGATCGGTGCCCGTGGTGACCACACCGTCGAGCCCGGCGAGCAGCTCCCGCAGGTAGAAAGGGTTGCCCGTCGTCGCCTCGAAGCATGCGGCACAGAACCGGTCGGTTGCTCCTGCGAAGTGGGCTCTGACGATCTGGTCGGTGGCCGTTTGGCTGAGCGGTTGCACGGGTAGCCGCTGACAGATCGGGTGCTGGCGCAGCTCGATTATCGAGGTCAGGAGCTCGGGCTCGTAAGTGCGCGTCGCAAGCACGACGACCACGGGAAGGTCCTCGAAACGAGCGGCCAGATACGCGAGGAACCTGACCGACGACGCATCCACCCAACGGCCGTCGTCGATGAGGATTGCCAGAGGTCTCCGCTCGGCGAGGTTCACGGTCAGCCAGAAAAGGCCCTCGAAAACGGAGCTCGTCTCCTGTTGAGCGGAGAAGGGCTGCTCGAAGAGCGATGCCGCCAGGCCGGCCGAGCCCTGGAGCAGCGACTGGCGTCGGCCGGGTTCCAAAGCCAGGACGTGGCTTCGAAAGAGGTCCTCGACCACGACCAGGGGAACCTCGCGCTCCCTCTCCTTGCCCCGCCCCGTAAGAATGGTGAACCCACGCTCGAGCGCGTCCTGCGCAACGGAGTCCAGCAGGGAGGTCTTCCCCACGCCCGCCTGGCCCTCGATCATCAGGAGGGACCCCCGCCCGCGTTGTGCCTTGGTGAGGGCTGCACGCAGCAGGGCGAGCGATTCGTCGCGCTCGAGCAGGCGTCTCGGCTCCGTCACGTGTCCTCAGTCCCTCGCCCGTGCCGGCGACCCGGTGGTGTGCTCCGAGCCCGGAGCCCGGAGCTTGTGGGGCGGCCATGCCAGCCATTCCCTAGTGACCCTACCGTTGCATGCGCGCGAATTCGCGCGAACAGTAGGTTACGCAGGGCGGAGGCGAGTCCTCCGCCTATACTGCGGCTCGTCGAAGTTGACTGTGCGGTCAAGCTAGGAGTAACCAAAGGGAGGCCTCGGCAGTGCTCGAAAAGATCGCAATGACCACCGTGATCCTGGTCTCGATCGCCCTTTTTGCAAAGCGATCACGCGACCTCGTCGGCTTCCTGGGGCTCGGACGGCCTGACGATCGCAAGCCGCGCTCTGTTGGACCGAAACTCAAAGAACAGCTCGTGGTGGTGCTCGGCCAACGCAAGCTTCTGCAGTGGACCTTGCCGGGCGCGATGCACTTCTTCATCTTCTGGGGCTTCATCATCCTCTTCACCACCATCGTCGAGGCCTTCGGCGCGGTCTATCAGGACGGATTCCATCTGCCACTGATCGGGCGCTGGGGGCCGCTCGGCGCGATCCAGGACTTCTTCATCATCGCCGTGCTGGTCGGGATCGGCACCGCCTTCTACATTCGCCGAGTACAACAGCCGGGACGTTTCAAGGGGAGTCACACCAAGGAAGCCGAGTACATCCTGTACGCAATCGGGGCGATCATGCTAACGATCCTGCTAAGCCGCTCGGCCCAGATCGCGCTCGGACACTTTCCCTACGACACGGCGTGGACTCCCGTCTCCAATGCCATTGCCCAACTCTTCGACGGAATGAGCCGGGAAACGGTCGACGCGATCGACACCGTCTTCATCTGGTGGCACTCGCTCATCATTCTCGCCTTCCTCGTCTACCTCACCTACTCGAAGCATCTCCACATCATCACGAGCGGTTTCAACGTGTTGTTCACGTCCGAGCGGCCCAAGGGCGCGCTCAGCCCCATGCACATCGACGTAGAGGAAATGAGCGAGGACGACACCTTCGGCGCAAGCGTCATCACGGATCTCACATGGAAACAAATGCTCGACGGCATGACGTGCACCGAGTGCGGCCGTTGTCAAAGTCAGTGCCCCGCCTGGAACACGGGCAAGCCGCTCAATCCCAAGCTCGTCATCATGGATCTGCGCGATCAGTTGTTCGAGCAGGGCCCCCGCCTCCTCGATGCGAAACGCGCGAGCGAGGCTGAGCTTCAGGCTGCGGTCGGGACGTTGCCTCCCTTGAATCCGCAGGTGCTCGAGGACGAAGTCATCTGGGACTGCACGACATGTGGCGCCTGCGTACAAGCCTGTCCGGTCAACATCGAGCACATCGACGTGATCGTGGACATGCGTCGCAATCTGGTCATGGGCGAAAGCCGCTTCCCGCGCGAGATGCAGGGGGCCCTGCAGAACCTCGAGACCACGGGGAATCCATGGGGTCAGCCGCCGCAGGCGCGCGAGGAGTGGATGCGCGGAACGTCCAAGCAGGAATCGCTCGAGATCCCGCATATCTCGGACAACCCCGATGCCGACGTCTTGCTGTGGGTCGGGTGCGCGGGTGCATTCGACGACCGCAACAAGCGCGTGATGTACGACCTCGGGAAGTTACTCCAGATGGCCAACGTGAACTTTGCGGTGCTCGGTGGAGAGGAGTCGTGCACGGGAGATCCCGCGCGACGAATGGGGGCCGAGTACATCTACCAGATGCTCGCCGAGCAGAACATCGAGGTGCTCAGAGGCCACGGGGTTAAGAAGATCCTGACCGCGTGCCCTCACTGCTTCAACACTCTGTTCAACGAGTACCCGCAGTTCGGCGGCATGTTCGAGGTGCTTCATCACACCGAGTATCTGAACGAGCTCGTCAAGGAGGGCCGTCTCAAGCCCAACAAAGACATGCCGGGAACGATCACTTATCACGACCCCTGCTACAACGCCCGCCACAACGACGTATGGAAGGGGGCGCGCGAGATAATCGAGACAATCCCCACGGCCTCCTACAAGGAGATGCACCGTCACGGACACGGAACCTTCTGCTGCGGCGCGGGCGGGGGCCGGATGTGGATGGAAGAGCGTATGGGCAAGAAGATGAACATGGAGCGCACCGACGAAGCGCTTGCGTCGGCGTCCGACACGCTCGCGGTCGGTTGTCCTTACTGCAACATCATGCTCTCGGACGGTGTCGACGAGCGGCATGCCTCGAAGGACATGGTCGTGCGAGACGTGGCGCAGATCCTTCTCGAGTCGATCGAGCTTCGTCCCGATTCGGGCACGGATGGGAACGGCAACGGTCAATCGTCGAATGGCGACTTCCCAGCGGCGAAAGAGATCGAGGACTCCTCGGGTCGGGCGGCCGGGCCCGACGACCCGCAGACCACCGGCTGACCGATTCGTGGCCGACCGCTCCGAGCTTTGGAGGACGTGGCTCGAGGCTCATCTGTGGATCGAGCGCCCCGGCGGGGACGGCTGGTGGCACATCTCTCCCCGCCCCGACGGTGTCGTCGGTGAGTGGCCTCTCGCGACCCCTGTGTACCTGCTCACCGCCTACAACCCTCGCGGCGAAGATCTCCCTCTCGAGGAAAACGAGAAGCGCCTCGAGGAACTCGCCGCCTATCTGCAGAAGGAGCTCGTAGCTGCGGTGCGCTCGCTCGGAGCATCCGAGGACGGCTCGTGGATGGAGCCCGGCTTCGCGCTCCTCGACGTCGCCGAAGCCCAGGCGCTGGCCATCGCTCGGCGCTTCGAGCAGGCGGCGATCTACGCCTGGAGGGCCGAACGTCTCGAGGTCGTGGGGGCGCTTGACGAGGGCCGGACGTCCGTAGGCTGGTCGCTCGACGAGGAGCCGCGCGGGCCGGCCTCAGACTGACGCGCGCGGACAAGCAGCCCCTGACCTTAGGCGAGTTTCCCGGATCGCGGTCCACGATCGGATCTCCGCGGTCCTATTCCCAACAGTCCCCGGCGGTCACCGGCTGGGAGCTCCCAGATGCTTAGGAAGCCGTCTCCGACTGCCGATATCCGACAAATGTCATTGATGCATTCCGAGACGATCCTCAACGTCACCAGGGCCTTGCTGCGCGCGGGTACCGAGCGAGTTCGCCGCAGTCACCACTGGGCCCATTCAGTCACTGGAGACTCTCGCCACCCCCTTCGATTCGGATTACCCCACCGCCCTTAGAGAGGTTGAGATCCACAGCCTGGCTCTGGATTTGGAGAAGGATCGAGCCAGGGTCGATGTGAAGGCCACCTTCCGGGACTCGAATCCCCGGACGGGCGCGGATTGGAGCCCACCTAAGTATCGGTGTCGTGCATCTTCCGACGAGAACGTGCGGGCTGGCGCGTCTTCGACTTCGTCGACAATCGGCGCTCGCAACTTTCCGGCGTCTTCCTCGAACCGTTCGGCGGGCACCAGTTCCAGGGCATCGAGGTAACCCCCTCTGGCTGCTGAGCTCAATCACCTCGGAACTCTTGTCGTTTTCCAGGTTGTCAATCGCACAACCCAACCCCTAGAGCTTTTTTTCGCGCGGCTGCACTACAAGTCCTGTCGCGTGCTGGCGACGGTTCCTGAACGCTCTCACGTCGCCCCTGCGAGTGTAACCACCAGAAGCCCGGCGATCTTTCCGATCGCGCTTCCGGTTGAGGCCGCCAAGTTTCGGTTCGAGTGCGGAATGCTGGGGTCGCGGAACAAAGCTGGATACAACATCGCCTTTGACATCGGATTGAACTCGGCAGAACTCGATGCAGCCAAGGCGCGGGCGGTCGGGAGAACGCCGGACAAACCTGCCCTTCGCCGCGCGGCTCGGGATCGGTGCTGCCGCTCTGGCCACCTTTTTTGGCAGCCTTACGTTCTTACCCGACGCGGCCGCGCCGCCTTTGCTGCCGGAAGCGTCCAGGAAGGTACCTGCGGGGGCGATCGCCGCCTCCGACATGTTCGTCGATGCGTTGCTTGATCAAGACACCGCGGGCGCGCTTGAGTTACTCGATTCACATACCCCTGGGCGACGGGGGCTGGTGACCTCGATAACGAAGTCACCCGGAGAGAAGCCGAACGCAACCCTTGATCCGCCTCGAGGAAAGTTCTATTCCGTGGGAGGTGCCAATCGGCTTCCCAGCGCCGACCTCACCTATGGGCTTACGGGGAACCCGTGTCCCGCCGGCCAACCCAGGCCCCTCGGGCAGCTCGACATCAACCTCCATAAAGCGAACGGTCGCTGGCGTCCCTACTGGGTAACTCACCATGTCGATCGGACACCCTGTTCCTGACTAGAAGTTCTCGAAGAAGCGCGACGGCGTCGGGCCTCGTTGGCCCTGATACTTCGAGCCCAATTTGCCCGATCCGTAAGGGTTCTCGGCCTCCGAGGTCAGTTGAAAGAAGCTGATCTGCCCGATCTTCATGTCGGGATAGATCGTGATCGGCAGATTCGCCACGTTGGAGAGCTCGAGCGTGAGGTGCCCCTCGAAACCCGGGTCGACGTAGCCGGCGGTGGAATGGATCAGCAACCCCAGCCGCCCGAGCGAGCTCTTGCCCTCGAGGCGAGCGACGAGATCGTTGGGGAGCTTCACGTACTCGGAAGTCGAGCCGAGCACGAACTCGCCGGGATGAAGAATGAACGCCTCATCGGGCTTGACCTCGACGAGCTCGGTCAGGTCCTCCATCTCCGACCGAACGTCGATGAAGGCGTGACGATGATTGTGAAAGGTGCGAAAGAGCCGGTCCACGTGCAGGTCCACGGATGACGGCTGGATGTCGGCGTCGTCGAAGGGATCGATGCCGATGCGACCGGCCGTAAGCGCGACGCGAATGTCTCGATCCGAGAGGATCATCGGAGCTCCCTGGTCGGTGGTTTCGGGAGGAGTCTAATTGCGAGCCCGGAAGACCGGCCGCGGGGGCCTCGGACGGACCGCGGGACTGGCGGGTTTCGCGAAGGATCCCGCCGAGCCGCACCACCTATAATCCTGCTCGTGCGGGTGTAGCTCAATGGTAGAGCTCCAGCTTCCCAAGCTGGTGACGGGGGTTCGATTCCCCTCACCCGCTCTGCTGGTCAGTGTTTATCGGTCCAGGTCAGACTGGCTTTTTGGTTTCTCACACGCCTGTCGATGTCTGCCGTCGTTTGGTGGTGTCTTTCAACCTCCCGCGGCCCAACCGCGGCCCCAGCTTCCCCCGCTATGCGTCTCGCTTCACACTGGTCCAGAGTCCGGCTAAAACGACAGCTTTTCGCAGCGACGCCACAAATGATCTCGCCGTATTCCTGAAACGCACTACTTCGACACCCAGTGGTGTGCGCGCCGCGCGCTGACTTTTCGTGACCCGCGCGGCTTGGGATGTGTAGTCAGTTAGGGCTGATAGAAAGCGATCAGAGCGTCGAGCATTTCATTGAATGTCGCCGCGCTCACTTGCGTTGCGGACGTAAGGGTGTCGGCGATATTCATGGCGCGATTTGCGGGTTCGCCAGTCAGCATCAGTAGGCGATCGAACTTCTCCACCAGTTCCTCGACCGGTCCCGGCTGGAATGCCGCGAGAAGCATCACAATGGGGAGAGCCATCATCTCGATTTCCTCAGGGCTTCTTGCTCGGTGAGCGAGGAGCCGAATCAGATTCGCAGTATCAATTGGGCCGAGCCACTCGAACGCCGTGTCCGAGTGTGTCAATCGCCTGTGCAGCGCTTCCATATCCTCTTTCGTTCGGTTCGATTCAACGGCTGCACTCTCCAGGAGGGTTTCCTGCTCGACGGCAAGTCGGAGACTCGTAGTGAGCGGTGTGACGATTGCGGACGCGGCGCTGACTTCGAATTCCCCCTGGCCGAGCTGTTGTCCAGTGTCATCCGCGCCGATGCCACCTCCATTTACAACAAGCTGACGCAGGGCGGCGTCATCCTCCGCCCTGAGCTCGCGGGCTTCCCTGCGAAGCACTCCAACCTCTCGCCATGCTTGGAGGAAGCCTTCGGTTCTGGCGATCCGCTGCGCGCCGATCCCAGAGAGGAGCCGAAGGTGACCGAGTCTTCCGTTCGCTCGGAGCATCATGGCAAACCTCTGCCTCAAGAGAGGTCCATGCTTGTTCCGAATTCGCATCCGCACGAAGACGCCCTGGTACGCGGCTACGACTGCAAAGCCGTAAACAAACAGCAAGGCGGAAGCAGTCAGCCAGATCGGAAGCAGGAACTCACGGACGATCGTGCCCGGATCCAAGGTGGACCAGTTGCCAATGAGCTGTGATGCGGACCAGATCAACGCTGAGACGCCGAAGACAACTAGGTAGCCATTGGCGAGTTTGCGCACTGGTGCATGTTGCGGGTCCCTTTCGGCAACGACACCCACCATCGCGCACATGACTGCAAGAACTTGGGCAGGGATCTCAATCCAGAGGGGGAAGGACTTGAAAGCGGCAGCGAATTCCACAACGGCAACGACACCCAAGGACTTGAGGAGTGCTCCTCGGAAGAATCCAGGCTTTTGGATCGCATCGTTCAGTCTCAACACAAGAGCGAGGCCCGACAGCAAGAGCCACAGGATGGTTGTTTTCAGCAGCCCGAAATCCCACAACCCCAACCGTGACGCACCGGCTACTACAGCAGAGATCCATCCAACGTAGACCAAGAGAGGAACGAGTATCGAGGGCTTCGTGAATGACGTCAGAACGCCACGGACCGACTTGAGGACTCCATCGCGGCTGGGGCGGGTCAGTACGAACGCGATGAAAAATACGAGGATGATGAGCGCTGCAAGCTCTCGGTTCGTCAGTACGGAATCTTCCATCTCCCCAAGGTAAGCATCTGGGTGCGACAAAAGTCAGGACTCTTGCGCTGGGCGCTCCGGCTTACCCGAAGGCGGTTCCAGCACCGCAAGCATGCTGCGGGCTCAGAGGCGGTTTCGCTCGAGCATGTAAGACCTCACCCTTATCAGATGGGCGAGACCACCCGGACGGTGAGGTCATGAATGACCAAATCAGTACCGTTGGCGCAGGTCAGAGCGTGTTTGTGTTAGGTCACCGCAGGCCGGGTGAGATCGGGCTTGAACAGAGAGTGGCAGGGAGTTTTTTTGAGTTTTCTTTGACTCACCCTGCACGATCTGAAAACAGCTGTTGTGCAACAACGGGAACGACCACGTCGTTCCGTAAGTGCCGATCGGTCGGCCCCGCGTCACTGTCAAGGCCGAAGTCTGCGGAGCAGATGCGGAGCGAAGCAGAGCAGCCTTGACAGGGTCCTTGAGGGGCCGGGCTACCTGTGAGACAAGATGGCCTCGGGAGCGAGCTGATCATAAGAAGCAGGGCAGTGGGGGTGGCGGACGTGGAAATAGACCCATACCGTGAGCACTTGTTGGCGCGACAGTGGAAGCTTGGCAAGATCTGAAGGAGCGAGATCTGCGATGTGGGCGGAATTGGTGGCGGCCGTACGTAGTTGGTGGCGGCCGTACGTATCTCTCTGGCGGGCAATCGGACCGCGTCGTGCTCTGGTCGCAGCGATCATCGCCGCAGTCGCTGGGGTCCTCTGGACCGTGCTGGTATGGGCGCCAACGTGGCTGGTTGAATCCGACCTCGAGGACTACATGAAGAGGGGTCTAACTCCTTCAGAGCTACTGGGGGCAAAGAATGATGTCCGGACGACCTTGCTGCAGGGCGTAGCCGGAGCCTTTCTGCTCGTGGGTTTGTACTTGACATACCGGACTATTCAGGTCAATCGAGAGGGTCAGATCACTGATCGGTTCACGCGTGCTATCGACCAGCTGGGCAGCAAGGAGCTCGACGTCCGTTTGGGAGGCATCTACGCACTCGAGCGCATCGCTAAGGACTCCAAGATGGACCACGGCCCGGTAATGGAAGTCCTGTTGGCATTTCTGAGAGAGCATTCACGAGTCGAACCGAACCCCGAGAAGGTCGATCGGACCGGTGACGTTGCCGCGTCTAATGAGAGTGAGAGGGCCCAGGCGGATCTGCAAGCTGCAGCTTCGGTTATTGGGCGCCGCAACGCGCAGAATGATCCGCCGGAGCAGATCCTCGATCTGTCCGGTCTATGGCTGCCGCACGCCGTGCTGCTCTCCGCCAATCTCGCGGAGGCCCTCCTCACCGGCGCCAACCTCAAGAGGTCCTTCCTCATCGAAGCCAACCTCAGGGACACCTCGCTTTCTCGCGCCAACCTGGACGGGGCTCACCTATACAACGCCAACCTCGAGGGTGCCTTCCTGAGCTTGTGCACCTTGGAGGGAGCCGACCTCGAGCGCGCCAACCTCGGGAGGGCCAACTTCGAGCGCGCCAACTTCGAGCGCGCCAACTTCAAGCGGGCCAACCTCGGAGGGGCCATTCTCAAGGGGACAAGACTGCAAGGCGCGCACCTTTCCCAGGCCGTTGCTCTGACGCGCGAGCAACTCGCACAGGCTGTGACCGATCAGGAGACGCAGCTTCCACCCAATCTCAGGGACTAGGGACGCCGACTCTGTCACTGCTCAGCGGGCGCGTTCCATCAGGACCCGTTCGTGTCGTCGCGCGCAGCTCGTTGTCCGCTGAACTCCACTGGACCAACTGGCCGCCTCCATCGGTAAGCTGCTCACGGTCGTGGCCCTGCCGTGAGCGAACTCTTGATCTGCCGCCTGCGGCGCCGAGGACGGCCGGAGGCCGCCCGCAAGAGACGCTCCCGCCGCCGCAGGCGGCGGCTTGACTAAGTAAAGAGAATTCTCACAGCTGGCATCAGTTTGAAGCGGAGGGCGAGGGACTCGAACCCCCAAGTCTTTTCGGACAACGGTTTTCAAAATGTACGTGGGTCATTCTCGAACATCAGCTAGCATCCTGAGATGACTTCTCACCTGCCCGTTTGTGCGATACAGAACGAGATCGGCTGTCCACATCTCAAAGTGTGATTAGCAAGTGATCAGCACGCCGAACGCTCAAGTGCATCAAGGGCGCCTTCGGCGTCCGCTCCGCTGAGTGAACCCCTTGACACCCGCTCTCGGAGCGCAGGTCGGCAGTTGCGGGGAGCGGTCCCCCCCCGTGGAAAGAGCGATGAGTCGAGTCTTCGACTCGAGTATTGCAGGCAGGTTCTACCGAGCGGGGAACTTTCCCCCAAACAGCAGATGCAAGTATTGAAAGGCGTCATCTGGTTTGTTGACGTTATGCGCGTCCAAAGCCTTCCGAGCGCGTGTCGCGGCAGTCGAAACCTTGGAGAGAGCATCCTCCTTCGTACTCTCGCTCGAACACGCGTAGATTCGACCGGACGCGCCCTTGGGATCGTTCATTGCCGCAAGCTTGTGCGAGTCGAGTTTCTCAAGAATCTGGCACACATCCCACACATGGATGTACGAGGACTGTGACGCTACGTGCTGAGCGCATCGCATCTCTAGGTAGAACGAAGATATCGGGACCTGCCGGTAGTACTTCCACGCCTTTATCAGACGCGCAAGAGATTTCGCCTTTCCCTTACGAGGATTTTGATTGCACTCATTCACGTACTTGAGGTGCTCTTGTGGTGCCGAGTCGATCCATCCGCCGCCTGTCGTCGCCGAGGGAATGTCGTAGACCAACTGACTCTGGCCACCCCGCCCGGTGAGGAATCCAGGAATGACCTCCCAAGTCTCGTAACCCCCACCGAACTCGGCGACAACGGCTGGTCTCCGGATCTTGACTGGCGTCGAAGGGAATCGAGAAAGCAGCGCGTCCTTAACCCAGGTCAACGCGGTGTACGACGAATCCGGTTTGTCGTTTCCGAGGCTGACCAAGGCGTCGATATCACTAAGGTTTCGAATTCCTGTGCCGTGAGAGAAAGACCCCGTTTCGAAGAAGTTCTTCACGGTCAGTTTCTTCTCCAACGCCCTTTCACAGTTTGTCTGTGCTTGGATCCTGCGGCGCGCTGGGCATCAGTTGGGGTCAACCTCCGGAGAAATTCCTCGAATCCCTCATCGACGCTACGAGCCATTGCTTGTGTCCGCTTCATACGTTTGCCCGCCCCGCCCTATATTGCGATCCGCGCGCCATCGCGCGTAAAGACTGGGTGGATCGGCCGTCTTGTTCACTTCATCACGACGGGCGGTCAGAGTCGCAAGCCGATCACGTGCGTCTTCCCGGCTCGAAACAGCTGAGTCAATGGTTAGCAGTTGGCGTGCTTCTGTTTGAAGCTCAAGATATGCATTGGCGGAGGCCTGCGCCTGGCTCACACGGCGCGATGGATTAAGCGTCGTGAGCCCGGCACCAAATCCAGCGGCGAGAAGTGCGAGTACCGAGGGAACCGTCGTAGCTTGATCGGCGGCAAGCCCAGTACCTCCCGAGACGGCCGCCAAGACAGCCGCTGGCACTCCCAGAAGCATGTTCATCGAACGCCACAACTTCATCTGCTCAAATTGCGCCTGGGAGCTCCACATAGCCGACTCATGCAGCCGATCCACTTCGCGAGCGATAGGCGTCATCTCACTCGGCAGTCCGGACGGGATCACGTCGATGCCTTCCTGGCCGACTAATGGCGTCGGTCGCGTGGTGGATTGGGATCGGGGGCTGGAGACACCGTGTCGGAGTCACGGATGCGGCCGTCACGACCGTGGATCCGGACTTCGCCGCCGCCCTCTCGCGAAACGATCTCCTTCGCGCGGCGCTCGGCCTCACGCTGGGTGGAAGCCTGAGCGCTGGCGCGGTCAGTCCCCGGCTTTGTGACCCTCCAACCTCCCCTGCCATCAGGAACCACACTCGTCCAGATCGATCAGCCATTCCCTCCTCCTCTGCGAGTGATGGTCACTTGTTATCAAGATAAAGAGTGGGTGTGACGAAAAGCGGGATTTCTGTGGGAAGTGGTGACAAGAAAATAGACGCGCGCGCTTATCGCGAAATCCGACAAGAACGCGCGCCTTCCCCATAGCCTGTCCATCAGGAGGTGATGGACATGGGACGTCGGCGCAAGTACGACCCAGATCGAGTGACAACGGCTGTTCGAATTCCTTCAGAAATCCATCAAAAGCTGCAGGAAGAAGCCGAGGCCCGGGATGTCTCCCTGAACTACCTATTGGTTCGCGGAGCTCAATTAGTCCTCGATCGCCTAACTCCGCTCTCAGATACAGAGGCGCAGCTGCAGCGTGAAGCTTCGTAGTTGATGACCGGTCAGTTGGGCATCTTGGAAAGCGAAATCGCTGGCAGGTTATTTCGGCCGATCCACTATCTCGGCAACAAGTGGAGAGCTTTGTCGGCGCTTGAGACAGCAGTGGACGAATTGAGTCCTCCTCCAGGCGCCGCCCTGGATCTGTTTTCGGGCTCAGGGGTCGTCGCTGCGCGACTGGGCCAAAAGCGACCGGTCATCGCGGCTGATATCCAGGAATACGGGCGGGTTCTAGCCTCGGCTCTACTCATGCCGGCCCACCTTTCGGACTCAAAGCAGCACGCGCTCCTGAATCAAGTAGCCAAGGCTTCCGCGACACGAACGGGTGAGTTCGCTTCCCTACTTGAATACGAGATCGCCGCATTCGAACAAGCTCTCGCCAGCAAGGGTGATCGACTCGCCGAGATCCTCGAGCAAGGATCGATGATGGCCTCCGGCGACAGTGAGATCGCCGATGGCGCCCTTCGCGAACTCCTTATGTCGGCTTTGGAGGGGATGCCGAAGGGTGCTGACACCGTGCTAACCCGTTACTACGGAGGGATTTACTTCTCGTACAAGCAGGCCGCTGACTTGGATGCGATCGCAAGTGTGGTTCGCTGTTTGCCGCCGAAGGTCCGAGATACAGCTTTGGCTGCCCTTCTGAGCACGGCAAGCCAGATCGTCTCGACTGTCGGGAATCAATTTGCCCAACCGATTCGCCCTCGCTCTCGGGATGGTCGCGTCAAGCACGAATCAGTAGGCGCCGTGGCTCGGACGAGGCAACTTGACGCGGTCGAGGCATTCCGGCGTTGGTTGACTCAGTATCAGGATCTCCCACCATCGGCGCATTCGCATCAAGTCATGCGAGGTGACTACCGCGATGTTCTGGATCAGACGACCGCCACGGTTTCGATCATCTATGCCGATCCGCCTTACACACGGGATCATTACAGCCGCTTCTATCATGTGCTCGAAACAATCGCCGTCGGTGATGAGCCAGACCTGTCAAGAGTAACAATCGGCTCAGAGGCGCGAACAAGTCGAGGCCTCTACCGAGCCGAGCGTCACCAGTCACCTTTCTGCATTAAGACAGAAGTCCGGCAAGCCTTCCGTGATCTAGTTCAAGGTGCTGCCAAACACGGAGTTCCTCTACTCATTTCTTACTCTCCCTACTCGAATGGGAGCGCGGCGCGGCCGCAGACGAGGTTAATGACTATTCCAGACCTTGAATCGATTGTGAACGAACACTTTGATCACGTTGAGGTCAGATCAATGGGTCGGATCGCACACAGCAAACTCAACGCCGAACGACTGAACATCGAAGTCAACCCTGAGGCAGAGGTCGTCATCATCGGACGCTTCTGACGCTTCCAATCTCACAGCTTTGGAAGTTTGGCCGTCCACAACGGGGACTTGATCCATGCGGAGCGCAACTCGGCAACGGAGGCTCGGACTCGTCTCATCCGATCCGCTCGACCCGTCCAGCGCGCATCCAAAAAGGATTCCAACGCGGCGTGTTGTGGGCTATCCGGCATCACAAGCATGTACAAGAACTGGCCCGTCGGTAGCCGTACGAAGGCTCCGATCGGTCGCCCGTCTGACGGATAATCCAGCCCGCGGGCGGCGGCGAGCTCAAAGCGATAGTTCTGGCTGGCCACTTCCACACTGGGGCGACTCTCTACCTCGCCAGTGTCGCCGCTCTCAGAAATGCTGTAGAGAGAGATCCGCCGCTGTGTTCCCACTTTGGCGCCAAAGAAACCTTCGTAGTTGGCCAGGTCAAAGTTGGCTTGACTCCACCTAACTCCTGCAGCTGGAATCTCTGCAACAAGTACGGACGCCTCCTCGTCCGTAACCGTCTCTGGAGGCACCTTTTTAGGTGCACCCCTAAGGGATCTCTCGTTCCCGGTGTTCTTCTTTGCGCGCTCCATGACGCGAGGGTCTGTCACCGGGACTAGCAAGCCATCCCAGTCCTTGAGCCATGACGACAAGCGGTTCCTTATGGAATCGGCTTCGGCCCCCTCCACATGGGAAACTGAAAATGCCTCCCAGTTCCCCCTTAAGCCCCCCATGGTGAGGTTGCCCGATCCAACAATGAGAATGAGTCCCTTCTTCGTCTCAAACCAGGCGAGTTTTGGATGAAAGAGCGCCCTTTCTTCGTGGAGGAAGACCTTCACATGAAGATTCGCAAGAGCCACATCACGCTCGATGAGCATCTTGATAGCAGCCTCATCGGTAATGGAGTCGACTCCGACAACGAGATCGAAGGCACCTGACTTAACAAACTTGACGAAGGTCTCATCGGCGAGAAGGGACTTAGCACCCGAAGAGTTGGTCCAAGCGAATATCGCTCCGCCCGATCGGGCGCCGACGCAGCATTGGATGAGGGTCTCTAGCAAGTACCCCGCATCCGCTCCGGGATCTTGAAATCGAATCTCGCTGGATGCCACTCTTCGTCCCCTGTCCTGTCGCGAGGACACATCCTGTCAGGTTTCACGCGGGGCTTGCAAGGACGACGTACACGCGGAGGGCAGCTGAGAAGAGGAGGGCACCTACGTCCGGGTCGGCGGCGCTACCGAGAGAGCTTGCTTGTTCCCTTTGAAGTAGGGCGAGCGTTGCGCCGCGGAGATCGCTTGGGTCCACCACTTGTTACGACCACTGGTCCTGATGATCCGAGAAGCTCTCCAAGCCTCGTCGCTCGGTCATATGACCGCAAGATGTCGTCCGGAATTTTCGACAGTCTGCTGCCCGGTGAAAAATTCTCTAAAGCATCACGGGCGCCTTCTGCAATCTGCGTCGCAGCAACATCCAGGAGTTCATCATTGCTAAGCTCATTCACCAGCGCTCGAATCACGTCCTCGTTCACGAGTCCATCAACGACGACGAGCCTTGTAGCGTTTCTCTTCCCTGAGAACACACCTGATGGCTTGTACTCGTATCTCAACTGAGCGGCCGTGGCTTCCGCCAATAAACCCCCAGTCGCCCACTCGGAAAGTTGGACACCTGAGCTATCAACGCGGAACATGCTTGGAGCAACATCCAGAAGGGTGAACCCTCCGCCCCCCTCCCAGTTCATTGTTGGCGTGATTCCTATCCCGTCGGTCCCTTCAACAACAGCCTTCAGCCGAGGAAGGGTGAACCGCGCAATGGTGTCCGCGCTCTGTTCGACTGCAATCCATCGACGTTTCATCTTGTGTGCGACTGCGGCTGTGGTTCCTGATCCAACAAAACAGTCCAGAACTAGCTCGCCGGGGTCTGAAGCTATGTGAAGAATCCGTTCCATGAGGAGTTCCGGCTTAGGCGTATCAAAAGCGACCTGTCCAGGAAAGAGTTGAAGGATGTCCTTCTTGGCAATTGAGTTGTCTCCCACTTCCTCTGCGGTCCAAATCGTGAAAGGCGCTAATCCCTTTACTTCCGTCTTGAACCGTTTGAGTCTGGGCTTCCCACTTCCATTCTTCGGCCAATACACGCGACCTTCCGCAACAAGACCCTGGAACCGCTCCTTCGAATAGGTCCAGCATCTTCCTGGAGGTGGATCGTGCACGACCCCTGCCGGGGACTTAATCGAATAGAACTGGGCAGTCGTCGCGTGGCCGTCCTGAGCGGTCAGAGGCACGGACCTCCAAGGCCCTCGAGGATCGTCATCAGGGTTGGAGAATGCTCCATCGTCGGGCAAGGCATTCCTAAGCTGCTTCCACGAGATCGGCCCCATCGGGGCGTAAACATGGATGTAGTCATGCATTGAACTGAAGGCTTTCCGATTGTCTCGCGACGTCCTTTTCTGCCAAATGATCGTCGCGACAAAGGCCTCCGGCCCAAAGACTTCGTCCAAAAGGCATCTACCGTGATGCTGCTCGGAGTCATCAAGGTGAACCCAGACGCTTCCTTCAGGAGCTAACAAACCCCTTACTTCGATCAGAGTCTCTCGCATCATCGATAACCAAACAGAGTCATCGAGAGCATCGTGGTAGTGAGCAAATTTCTCTCCGGTATTAAAGGGAGGATCGATATAACAAACCTTCACCTGGCCAGCATATCGGCTGCGGTAAGAGTCAAGCCTCGTGAGGCTGGAGAGCGCCTGTAACGCATCCCCTCGAATCAATAGATTTTCCTCGGCAGAGTCCCGCGCCTCAATTGAAGATTGCTTATGAAGGAGTCGAACTTCTGACACTCGATAATCCGACGGCTCAACCCACTCATACCGATCGTCATCGCCGGCGATGAGGCGAAGCGATTTGTTCTTCCAGTGAAGTTCCACTGGCGGTATGCCTGCCACGCCAATACCGCTTCCCGCTCGTCGGACTCCGCGCCCATTCCGAGAAAATCGAGACGACGCCCAAGCAGCATCCACAAGTGGTAGGGCGTTTTGAGAGTTGTTGGTCTTTTTTTTCATCGTGTCGCCCTCATCGTTTCAGATACAACAGCCATATCCTCGGAACCCGACCCTCTAAGGTAAATCTCGGGTATGACATGAATCGTATTCTCCGCACTCCAAACCACCTTTCGGTGAGGTACCCCACACTTCGCCAGGGCAAGAATTGGCAAAGCACCTAGAAATCGATTCTCCCCCTAAGGCGAAGCGCCGCTCGATCTCCGTCCTGAGTGTTCGGCACTTCAGGACAGCTCTGCAGGAGTCGATCCTCACACGATCCAATGATGGGATCACTTTCCGGCCGAAATACTGCCGTGGGGGTACGGGTGCCGCATCGTTTCGCGACCGCCAGTTTGTTGTGTTGCAGCAATGAGACACGCATAAGCGGGCCAACTGCTTAGCGGTAAATCGCGAGGAGGTCCAGCACGAGTGCCGGACCTGAGAGGTACTCCCCTTCTTGTTCAGGGTTCGGTGCCTGGCGTTCCATCTTCCGACGTTTCTCACGCGACAGAAGCTTTATACCGGGAAAGGTTAGGTACGGCTTCCACTGACCCCGCAATACTGCCTTGGATACCTTCCCGACGATTCGCGCTCTCCCCTCGATGTCGCCGTGCAGGAAGTCGTCCTTCAGGCGCCCTGCGATGCGCCAGTCAGTCTCGTCGTCTTCTCCTACGACCAGCAGGCTTGCGTTCAAGCCACGCACGAAGCCCGCAGCGGCGTCCATCTCTTCGTCATCCGGCAAACCCTCTGTGTCTAGACCAAGTCGTCTTGCGGCAGGCAACACGTCTTGCATCATCCCGATGGCTCCAAGAGCCATCGCCAGATGTAGCCAACGTCTGCACAACTTCGGGAACGTAAAGATCACATTCCCATGACACCATCGCCCCGATGCCAATGTTGTCGAAGTCGGTGCCAGGGTCTAGGACCTCGACCCATGCCAGCACTTCTGGCTCCGCCGCGGCGGCGCGAAGGAGTCGTTCAAAGCGCGCCTCATCCGTGTCAGAAAAGGTTTGCGACTCCTCTTCCTCCTTGGCCCTCTCGCCAGATGCGTGAACGAGCTTCGCATCCACCCCGCCCTTTCCCGCGCCCGAGCGCAACGAGCGCCTCGTTGATTCAGTCACGAGTCCGCCCTCCAAGGCCGTCACATATTGACTCAGGGCTGACTTATCTAAATAGATGAACCGGCGCAACATGACACGAGGTTACCGCAGTCGGTTTCGGCTCTTAGAGCGAACATCGGTACCTGCATACTGCCCGCAAAGGATGATCACCTGGTGTTGAGGTGGGGGCAACAAGCACTAATTGAAGTGATCACGATGTGCCGGCCCATAAGATGGTCGAGGCATCATCGCTGAATTTCGTGCGTGGGTGCTGTTTTCCTGAGTAGTCGAGGAGCTCCGCCTCTCGGATTCTCTTGATGCACTCGGCCGGTCCCTCTGTCGGAGCGATCCTCATAAAATCCCGCCAGTCTGACCAGAGGCCGAATGTAGACACTGCACGCTCAGCGCCGTCGGAGAGTAGAGCTGCTCGGTCAATTGTGGGCTCCGAGCTCGTGAAGGGGAGCGACTCAGTAACTGAATGAAAGGCTGCCCTCGGATCGTAGGCCGCAATGGAATAGCCGGATGTTGTATTTCGTGCCCGCTGCTCTTGCTCCACGAGTTCCCGAAGCAGTGCGACTCGTTGGGGATCGTCGTAGCCGTGTCCTTGCCGCAGCCGATCGAGAATCGCGTAGCGTATGCCTTTTGCTATCTGGTGCATTCGCCGGTCAGTGATATGGACCACCGCGCCAGATGACTCGAGAAGAATGGAGACGTCACCCAGTACTAGGTAGTCGAGTGATTCGGAGCCATGGCGCAAGAGGGCGACAGCCGCTGAGGGCTTCCGATACCAAGGATCTTCGCATTCGGTCTGGTGCTTGTCTCTCACTCGCTGAATGGCTCTTTGCAGAACCACGTCTAGCGGGGGCTCATCCTCCGAAAGGCATTGTGCAAGCGCTACATGAAGCGAGCGGGAGTACCAATAAGCCCCGTGAGGGCACCTGGTTTCATCGACCAAGGAGTCGTCTGCTCCGTCGAGCACCCACGCGGTGTGGTCTCTGAAGGTGCCCGTTGCGTCCTCGTTGTCGCTGCGCCCAATCGCAGGAGCGGAGGCCGAGACGAAAGGACCAGCGCGCACTTCGTGTATTGGTTCTTGGACTCCCTTACTCATGGACGTACGGGCCAACAGCCAGTGTCGAGGTCGTGATCTTCAGTGGTGACGGAATGAAGCTTGATGTGATGACTGCCGAGAAAGCTTGATCTCCAACCGAGCGATACAGTGTGCGCAGATTGTCGATGTTGGCAAACCAGTTAACAACTCCTAGCGAGCCGACAGCACTAATGCCCGGCATCTCCCGTTGAGAAGCGTGACCTGTTGCGTCTTCGCCTGCAGGGCCGGTGCATACGAACGAATGGTGGTTGGGACGGCGGGGGTCCGTCCCGGCCACTGGTACGC
>WHSV01000131.1 GCA_009379915.1 Actinomycetota bacterium
GACGTCTCGGATGTGCGACTCGCCCGAGCGAATCAGCTCCACGCGCTCGGGGCTGCTGTCGACCCCGAGTACCTCGAAGCCCACCTCGGCGAAACTGACCGCGACCGGCAGCCCCACGTAGCCGAGCCCGGCGATCCCGATGCGACAGTCCTTGGCCTCGAAGCGGTCGATCAGCGCGCGCAGTTGCCTCCGGCGCTCGCTCCTGCGTTCCTTATCAGGTGAGTTCATCGTGGTCCGCTGCCCTCTGAAGATCGGTTCCCAGACTCTCGCTCATATGCTTGGCGTTCGGTGCCGGCGTTCGGTGCCGGCGTTCGGTGCCGGCGTTCGGTGCCGGCGTTCGGTGCCGGCGTTCGGTGCCCCCGGCGAATACCCTGCCAGTTTCCGATGCGCGGGGCAAACACCGAGAGCCGTGTTGTTGCGTTGCTATCCTTCGTTCACGATGGGGAAGGCCTCACAAACGGTCGTGATCGACGGGGCGGCGGCGCGCGTGGGCGGAGGCGTCAGCCGGCTGCGAGAGCTAGCTCGGTCGACTGCAGATCTCGCGCCGCAGCACGAATACATCTTCGTCGCGGGACCCGCGGTTGCTGAACAGATCGACTCT
Source organism: Actinomycetota bacterium (assembly GCA_009379915.1). Lineage (GTDB taxonomy): Bacteria > Actinomycetota > CADDZG01 > CADDZG01 > WHSQ01 > WHSV01. The sequence goes on from WHSV01000131.1 coordinate 602, forward strand.
CTCCCGCCCAAGGGACGCCTGCGGCCCGTTCCTTCGCTCGCTCGCTCGGTTCCGTTGCGGCTGCTCTGGGAACACCTGGTTATGCCACAGTCTTTGCGTCGTTCGTCTCCCGACTGGGTATTGAGCCCCTTCAACGTTCTGCCTCTCGGTCCCGGGGGACATCGACGAAACCATGCCGTCATCGTGTCCAACCTCGCTCCCTTTGAGGAGAAGACGATTGCGAGCGCCCGGGGATACCAAGCGCGCCGTCTCAAGCTCCTACGCCGACTCACACTCGCCAGCCTTCGCAGGGCCGATGTGATCTTCTTCCTGTCGCGACGCGCTCGAGAGTTGCTGGAATCGAAGACGCCCGCAAGCGTCAAGGTTCTCCCCATGTCGCCCCCACATCCCGAAGCTCTCGCCGCCGCGCGAGACTCCGATGCGGCGCAGCACGTGACACATGGTCGCTTCTTTCTCTTCGTCGGGGATGTCATGCGACACAAGCGCGTCGCAGACGCCGTCAGAGCCGCGATCCATCTCGAGCGCGAGGGTGCTGAAGTGGGTCTTGTCGTGTGTGGCAACGATGTCGAGGCAGACTACGGAACCGAGGTCCGGGCCCTGGCCGCGACATCCAACAGGATCCGATTTCTCGGAGGAACATCTCACGCGGATACCCTTGCGCTCATGCGAGCCTCGGTGGCAACGGTCTCGTGCTCCGAGATCGAAAACACCAGCCGGATTCCAACCGAGTCCCTAAGCGTCGGCACACCGCTCATCTCGTCCGACATTCCCTCGGCCCGCGACGTCTGCGGAGACGCGGCCATGTACTTCCCCGCGGGAGATGTCGGTGCCCTCACCGATGCCATGAGGCAAGTTCTCAACAGCGGGCAGCTCAGAGACGAACTCGTCACCCGGGGAAACGCTCGGCTAAGCGGACTCGATCATCTGAGCGCCACCCGCGCGATCCTGAGCACAATGGACTTGTTGTGATCAAAGTCATCTCTGTAGCCGGAGCGCGCCCCAACTTCATGAAGGTCGCGCCCGTGCACCGCGCGCTCGACGCCGCGGGCTGTGACTCGACGATCGTACACACCGGGCAGCACTACGACGAGGGGATGTCGCAGATCTTCTTCGACGACCTCGGCCTCGAACGACCGGAGCATTATCTCGGCGTGGGCTCGGGCTCGCACGCCTGGCAGACCGCCGAGGTGATGGCGCGACTCGAGCCCGTCCTTGACGAACGCCGCCCCGATCTCGTCGTAGTGGTCGGCGACGTCAACTCCACGGTCGCGGGAGCGCTCACGGCGAGGAAGCTCGACATCCCCGTGGCGCACGTCGAGGCGGGGCTTCGCAGTTACGACCGTACGATGCCGGAGGAGACCAATCGTGTCGTCACCGACGTGATCTCGGACTTGCTGTTCGCGCCCTCGCGCGACGCGGTCGACAACCTCCTCCGAGAGGGCATCTCGGAAGAGAAGATTCACCTCGTCGGTAACGTGATGATCGACAGCCTCGAAGCGCTGCTGCCGGCGGCGTCCAACTCCAGGGCACTTGAGTCGCTCTCGCTATCCAAGCGTGGTTATTTCCTGGCGACTCTGCATCGACCGACCAACGTCGACGAGCCCGGCGCGTTGAAACGAGCGGTCGGGATTTTCGAGACCGTCGGTTCCCTGCTGCCCGTCGTCTTGGTGGCGCATCCCAGGACGACGCGGCGACTCGAGGACTTCGGAATTCAATCTCGGAGCAACGGACTTCGCATAGTCGAGCCCCTCGGCTACATCGACTTCCTGCAGCTAATGCAATGCGCTAAAGGAGTACTGACCGATTCCGGTGGGATTCAGGAGGAGACGACCGTCCTGGGAATCCCCTGCCTGACTTTACGGGAGAACACCGAACGACCCATCACCGTCACCGAGGGGACCAACCGGGTCGTGGGGCTCGACCAGCCGGCGGTCTTCGAAGCGGCTCAGAGCATCGCCACATCCGCGCAACCGACTCCCCGACGCCCCGAACTGTGGGATGGCCAGGCGGCACAACGGATCGCCGAGGTCATCACGCGTCGCTGTGGCGCCTAGCTCAACCTTCGTAGACCGAGCGCATCCAGTCGACGGTCTTGGGGATTCCGACCTCTAAGGGAATGGTGGGATTGTGATCGAGGTGAGCCCTCGCCTTGGAGCAGTCGACGAACTTGTCTTTGGTCGTCATCGGCTCGGACTCCGAATAGGTGACGTGTGAATCGTCGAGGCCCATGTAGTCGAGGATCATGTCGTTGACGCTCTTCATGTCGTGGAGTTCTTCGCCCCCAACGTTGTAGACCTCGCCGGACTTGAAGCGGTCGGCGATGTTGGCGAGGGTCCGAACCGTGTCCGTTACGTAGGTCGACGTTCTGCGGTGGCCGGTATAGATCGTAAGGGGATCGTTCTTTATGGCCTTGTAGATGAACTTGCAGATGGCGCTGCGATACTCGCTGAAGCGCTCGCCGGGACCGTAGGTGTTAAAGAGGCGAACCCGGACGATGTCCAGTCCCCACTCGTCGGCGGCGTTCATGGCCTGCAGTTCGTTGACCCACTTAGAGATGGCGTAGTCGTTGAGCTGGCGGATCGGCGACTTCTCGAGCACGTCCTCGGTCATGACGCCGTCGTAGTCGCCGTACACCTCCGACGAACTGAAGATGATCGATCGGAAGCCGCGTGTGCGCTGCAGAGTGAAGAGGTTCTTGGTCGCGACCGCGTTCGACTTCCACATTGTCTCGTAGAAGTCTTCGCCGTTGCGCCGGCCGAACTCGGCCGCCAGGTGGTAGACGAGCTCGGGCCTGGCTTCGTCCACGACCCGTTCGAATTGCCGGAACTCCCCGACGTCGCCGCGCACGAAGGTGCCCTCGTGGTGATGGCCCCGGTCCATGCGCCATACCTCGTGGCCGCGGGCGTCGAGCTCCGAGACGAGATGGGTTCCGACGGCCCCCCGCGAGCCGGTGACGAGAATCCGCAAGCTGCTCTCCTTGCTTCAAAATAGGCTTCCGAATCGTGTCCGTCAGATAGGCTACGCCCCGTGCGTCTGCTATTCATCAACCAGTACTTTCCTCCCGATGCGACCAACTCCGCGCACCTGCTTGGCGAGCTGAGCGAGGACCTCGCGGAGTTCCACGAAGTAACCGTCGTAGCGGGCCAGCCCAGCTACAACCCTGCGGCGGGAGCGAAGGAACCGGAGGGCGTGCGGGTGTTCCGCCCTTGGTCCTCGAGCTTCAACAGATCGACCATGGCGGGCCGATTGCTCAACTACGCGACCTTCCTCGTCTCCTCGGTTCTGTCAGCCCTGCGAGTTCCGAGAGTCGACCTGGTCGTGACGATGACCGATCCACCGATCATCGGGGCGGTCGGTTGGCTCGCGTCCGTCCGGCATCGCTGCCCTTTTGTCATGGTCTACCAGGATGTCTTTCCCGACATAGCCGTGGCTCTGGGAAAGATGCAAAGTCGCAAGGCGGCCGCAGTATGGCGATGGGTCAATCGCCAACTTCGGAAAAGGGCGACAAGGATCGTGGTGGTTGGTAGAGACATGAAGGAGAAGCTGCGGACTGATGGAGTCGACGATTCCAAGCTCGTCTATCTCCCCAACTGGGCGAGCCCACAAGATAGCTCCAAGACCCAGCTCGATGAGGTCCGCAACTCTCAGGGATGGAACGGTCACTTCGTGGTGATGCACGCGGGCAACGTGGGCCTGGCACAGAACCTTCCCTTCGTGATCGATGCGGCGGAAATGGTGAGAGACGACAAGGACGTACTGTTCGTGTTCCTGGGAGACGGGGCGGCAAAGGACTCGCTCCTCCGAGAAGCTCGGCGGCGCAAGCTCGACTCTATTGTTTTTCTTCCGTATCAGCCGAAACCTGAGGCTCAGGAACTCATGGCGGCCGCCGATGTACACCTGATATCGCTGGCGCCCGGGATGTTCGGATGCGCAGCGCCGAGCAAGACCTACGGGATCCTTGCCTCGGGGCGACCCGCCATCGGTGCTCTCGAGGCGGGATCGGAGATCGCACTCACCCTCGAGGAGTACCAATGCGGAGTCAGGGTGGATCCGGACGACCCTGTTGGTTTGAGCGATGCCATTCGGCGCTTGAAGGCAGCGGACCTGGACGAGATGGGCGGGCGGGGTCGGAAAGCCCTCGAAGCTCGGTTCCAAAGAACTCTGGTCACATCGCAGTATCGCAAACTCTTCGAGGAAGTGACTAGATCATGACGGTCGGGGAGCTGGCGTTTTGGTTCTTCCTCGTGCCTCTCGCCGTGTCGGCCGGCACAACTCCGCTGATTCGGGGTTTGGCGCGGCGAATCGGACTGCTCGACCATCCGGATGGTGAGTCGTACAAGTGGCATGACCGCGCCACTCCATACCTCGGCGGGCTACCGATAATCCTGGCCACGTCGACGATCTTCGTCTTCGGCGACCTCAGAGGAGAAGCCGCCACCAAGGTACAAGCCATGTTCGTTGCGGCGATTCTGTGCTCTCTTGTTGGCCTCCTCGATGATTGGCGAAGGATAGGTGCTGGCCCCAAGATGCTTGGGGTACTTTGCGGGGGCCTCATCGTGTGGTGGGCCGACGTGGGCACACACCTTTCGTCGTTCACCCCTCTCGATCTCGTCCTGTCGCTGCTTTGGCTGGCTGCAATCACCAATGCTTTCAACATCATCGACAACATGGACGGTGTTGCAGCAGGAGTCGCGGGCTTTGCGTCGCTCAGTTACTTCGCGGTTGCAGTCGCTACCGATCAGCCTGAATTCGCCATGCTTACGCTCAGCATTGCGGCCGCCTGCTTCGGCTTCCTGCGATTCAACTTTCGCCCCGCGACCATCTTCCTCGGTGATTTCGGAACGATGTATCTGGGACTGATC
>WHSV01000039.1 GCA_009379915.1 Actinomycetota bacterium
GCCGTCATCGCACTCGCTCGCCGCCGTCTCAACGTGCTGTGGGCGATGTTGCGCGATGACACGTCGTTCAAACCGTCTATCGCGGCTTGACAACGTCATAGAGATTCCTCCCTTAGATTGCAAAGTTTCGTGTACCAGAAAACTAACCTCCCTTGAACCGAGTCAGAAAAGAGCCGACCCTTGCTAGGGTTAAGGGAACCTCTCTTCGAGGGGATGATGCTGCCTACTACATTGGTAAGAGACCAGCCGGTCGTCGCCGGCGATCGCGGCGGAGCCACGAGCATCGACGAGCACAGAAATGTCCACGCGTCAGGCTTAGAACGGGAGCCTCAATGAGCGAGGGTGTCACCGACTTCACACACTTCCAATCGTCCTTCGACCGCATCGCCGACAACATCGAGACGGCGATCCAGGGGAAGGACGAAGTCGTGCGCCTTTCGCTCGTGGCGCTGATCGCCGAGGGACACCTCCTGTTGGAGGACGTTCCCGGGGTGGGAAAAACCATGCTGGCCAAATCGCTGGCCAAGACGATGGGTTGCTCCTGGCAGCGGATCCAGTTCACCCCCGACCTCCTGCCGAGTGACGTGACCGGCGTCAACGTGTGGAACAAGACAACCGGAGCGTTCGGCTTCAAGCCGGGGGCCGTGTTCGCCAACATCTGTCTCGGCGACGAGATCAACCGGGCGTCGCCCAAGACCCAGAGCGCGTTGCTCGAGTGCATGGAGGAGCGCCAGGTCACGGTCGACGGGGTCACGCACGAGCTCGAGAAGCCCTTCATGGTCATCGCGACCCAGAACCCGATCGAGCACGAGGGGACCTATCCCCTCCCGGAGTCGCAGCTCGACCGCTTCATGATGCGGCTGTCGATCGGCTACCCGTCGCGTCACTCCGAGCTCGAGATCCTCGACACCCACGGAACTCGGTCGCCCCTCGAGGAGCTCAACGCCGTCACCGACGCGGGCGAGGTCATCACCCTCACCAAGATGGCGCACGACGTGCACGTCGCCCCCACGCTCAAGCACTACATAGTCGAGCTCGCCGAGTCGACGCGCGAGCACTCCGACGTCTATCTCGGAGTGAGCCCTCGGGCCTCGCTCTATCTCCTCAAGGCGGCACGCGCGATGGCGGCGAGCAGAGGACGCGACTACGTCGTCCCCGACGACATAAAGGACCTGGCCATCCCGGTGCTCGCGCACCGGATCCTGCTATCCCCCGAAGCTCAGATGCGGGGGGCAAGAGCCGAGGACGTGCTCGAGTCGCTGCTCGGCAGAGTACCGATACCGGCGCGCGAACAAGCCTAGGACCATGCCAACCGCCAGGGGCTACCTCGTGATCGTCACCGCGCTGTCCCTGATGGTTGCGGGCCGAGCCTTTGGCTCGGGCCCGGTCGAGCAAATCGGCTTCGCTCTCCTCGTCGTCGTTCTGATTGCCGTCGGCGTGGTTCGCTTGGGTCGACACGACCTGCACCTCGAGCGCACCGTGTCCCCTCCTCGCGCGTCCCAGAACCAGCCGGTTGGCGTCACGATCGAACTGCACAACCAGGGCCGCGGAGTTGCACCCCTCCTTCTCTTGGAGGACAAGCTCCCACCGGGACTCTCGGGCAACGCCCGGTTTGCAGTCCACGGCATCGAGCCGACGGGACGGCGCAAGGCGGGCTTCGCGATGAAGGCCGTGAGGCGTGGGCGCTACGACATAGGTCCCCTGCACATTGGATTCGTCGACCCCTTCGGACTGGCTCGGGTCAGGTGGCGAGCGCTCGGGGTCTCGAGCTTCTTGGTGCATCCGCGCATAGAACGGCTCTCGGTTCCGAGGGACTCAGGCGAACAAAGAAGCCTGGCGTCCACCGCTCGCAGGCAGCCGACCGGGGCCCGCGGCGAGGACTTCTACACCATGCGCGAATACGTCGAGGGCGACGACCTGCGAAAGATCCATTGGCCGGCGACGGCCAAGCGGGGCGCGTTCATGATTCGTCAGGAGGAGACCCCGTGGCACACCCGATCCACCATCCTGCTGGGCAACACTGGAGGCCACGGCGGAATCGGTGAATCCTCCAGCTTCGAGCGCTCGGTCGAGGCCGCCGCCTCACTCTGCGATCTCTACCTGCGCTCGGGTTACGGCTGGCGTCTCACCCCGGCATCCGGGATGGGCCTCCCCTCCAGCAGGGGCACCGACCACTTCAACCGCTGTCTAGACGCCCTCGCGACGATCGAGGCCGAACCCAACGACGACGCCCTCCTCGTCCGACTGACAGAGCTCGAGACCAGCGGGACGGTCGAAGCGGCGCTCGTGGTCGTGGGGGGGACCATGTCGCCCGAGGTGGCGCTCGCCCTGACCCGCTGCCGGCGCCGCTTCCGAGCCGTAACGGTCATCAGTTTCCCCGCCCACCGTTTCGGAAGCGATGGGCCCAAGGATCGCTGGGAGCACGAGGGCCGGTCCAAGGATGTCGCCCGCCTGCTCGGCCGTTCGGGCGTCCGCACGATCATTCTCGGTCCCGACGAGTCGTTGGCGGTGGCGTGGTCGATGTCGCCCCGAGGACGCACGGAAGGAGGAGCGTGGGGACGGAAGCCAGAGCTCGTCTAGCGCTCGGGGGCGTCCTGCTGGTCACCCTGCTCGCGTTCGGCCAGCTCTTCGCGGGTAGCGATTACGTGGGTCCGGCGCTCCTCGGCGCGCTGGCCGCCGCGGGCGCCACTATGGTGTGCCGGCGGCTGGGGGCCGGACCGTGGCTGACGCTCTGGGTTTCGCTCATCGGGCTCGCGTGGTACCTCTGCATCGTTTTCGAGTCGGACGAGCTGTTCTACGGCCTTCCCTCGCCCCAGGCCGCGGCGGGCCTGATCAACTCGGTAACCCGGGCGGTGAGCGCATCGAACGCCGACTTCGCCCCCGTCCCAATGAGGCCGGGCTACGTCACCATGACGGTGGCCGGTCTCTGGGCCTGCACCACTCTCGGCGAGATCGCGACCTTCCGCTGGAGACGGCCACTGCTTGCAAGCCTCGGTCCGATCGCGCTGGTGGCGTTTCTGATGATCGTGGGGCAGGGCCCCCTTGCCGCCCTTCTCGCGCTGGTGTTCGTCGCCGCCCTCCTGACCTACTGGGCGCTCGAGTCGACGCACCGGCTTCGCTCCTGGGGTCGCTGGGTCGGCGCCTGGACCAATCGCGAGGGTGACACGGACGGCGTCACCGGCCGGGTCGCCCGGCGCATGGGGCTCGGCGCCGTGACCGCCGCGCTCGTCGCCCCGCTGATCGTTCCGGCCTTCGGCTCCGGTGTGTTGACCTGGCGCACTCCGGTGGAAGGGGGGCCGGGCAGCGGCGCCGGCAGCGGCTCGGGCCCGGGTGGCGGTGGCAGAGCGATCGACCCCTTTGTCGACCTCCAGCCGAAGCTCCTCGAGCAAACCGAGGCGGAGCTGTTCACTGTGCAGGCCGACGTCCCCGCCTACTGGCGGCTCGTCTCGCTGACCCAGTTCGACGGACAGACCTGGACCCCGGGTCGGTTCGGCACCCGCCCGGTCGAGGACGGGCTCGTCGGGGGTGTGAGCCCCGAGGGCACCAGGGACGTGACCCAGACCTACCGGCTGACCGGGCTCCGGGGCTTATACGCACCCGCCGCCGAGAAACCCGCCGAGGTGACCGAGGGGGGCGAGGAGTTCCATACCGATGTCGAGACGCAGCACCTCCAGGCCGCCGACGGAAGCGTCGCGGACCTCGAGTACACGGTGCGCTCGGAGTCACCGGATCTGGACTACGACACGCTGAGGACCGCCCGGGTGGGAGACCTGGGTGAGAACCAGGACGTCTATACCCAGCTCCCCTCCGACTACGATGTCCGCATCCTTCACCTCGCGGAGCGCTGGATCGACCAGGCGGGAGCGACCACCGATTTCGATCGACTCGTTGCCCTGCAGGATCGCTTTCAGAGCTCGGGGGAGTTCCTTTACAGCGAGACCGTCGCCCCGGAGGATGACGACGACTATCTCTATCGCTTCCTAACTCAGTCGCGCGAGGGGTACTGCCAGCAGTTCGCAACCGCATTCGGCGTCATGGCGCGCTCGCTCGGCTATCCCACCCGCCTGTCGGTGGGTTTCCTTCCGGGAAACAGCGATCCGGAGGAGGAAGGCACCTACGTGGTGCGCGGGACGCACGCCCACGCCTGGCCCGAGGTCTACTTCGAGGACTACGGCTGGGTGAGCTTCGAGCCGACTCCCCGCAGCATCGCCTCGCTTCCGCACACACAGGAGCCGCTCCCGAGGATCGATGCCGGCAACCCCTTCTCGGATATTGGCCCCGGGCTGGGTCTCGACGGCCGGAACAATCCTCGCGCCGGCGTGGGCGGGGCCGCGTGCCCGGAAGGGCTGACCCAGGCCGAATGCCAGGCGAACCTCGCCAACCCAGGCCCCGACGCCTCGCTTCCCCGGGTGCCAACCGACGACTTCGCGTGGCAGCAGCGTTTCGCCGTCATCTGGCGCGTTGCGCTGGTCCTCCTCGCGCTGTTCTTGCTGCTGGTCCCGCTGCTCAAAGAGCTGCGGACGAGACGCCGCTACGGCAGGGCGAAATCGCCCTCCGGCCTCACCGCCGCGGCCTTCTCGCAGTTCCTGGACGATGCATCCGAACTGACCCTCGGGCGGGCCCCCTCGGAGTCGGCCATCGCCTACGTCTCCAGGCTCGGTCGCAGACAGCTCGTGAGCCCACTGCAGGCCGGTCGCCTCGCCTTCCTCTACGAGCGGGCCGAGTACTCGGCTCCCGGCACCAGCGAGGGCCAGGCCGACGAAGCCAGGCGGCTGGCTCGCATGCTGCGGAAGTCCATGTGGACACAGGCGTCGTGGTGGATGCGACTGCGGCGGCTCTTCTCTCCTACCGGGCTAGTAGCGAGCCTGCGCCGGAGTCCGCGACCGAAGTTGCGCTCGCGGCGCGCGGCCTAGGGGTTGGACGGCAGCGCGGACACGACGCTTAGCGAACCGCGCGCAGGTTTCGCTCGCGCATATTCAGTTCGTGTGCGAGCTGAGACTCGACCTTGCGAAGAGCCCCCACGAACTCCTCGCGGTCGTAGAGGTAGTGCGACACCTTGGTGTCGACGCTGCTGGCGACATCCTCGATCGCAAGAAAGAACGACATCTGGCCTTCACGCAACGCGTCCAGTATCTCGCCGTCGTTCTTGGCTATGTGAAAGATGCTGCTGCCGTCGGTGACCAGCTTGAGTTCACTGAGGTGCTCCTCGAGGCTCGCCTTCTTGCGCAGGAACTCCATCGCTTTGCGAATCCGTTGAAGGCTCATGCCTCCGTCGAGTAAGTACTTGATGACGCGCAGTGATACGAGATCACGAAACGAATAGAGACGCTTTACTCCGGGACGTCCCCCGGTGGCCTGCACCCCCGGCTTGACCAGAGAGATGCGATCCCAGTAACGCAGTTGGTGCGCGGTGCAACCTGTGTAGCGAGAAGCCTGCTCTGCAGAGAAACCCTCCATAGGGACGCGCGAACCTCCAACGATCGAAAACTCAGCAAAACTGGAAAACGAAGTTATCCCCCGGGCCGGACCCTCCAATCTTCCCCATGGGTTCCGAACACCGCCCACGGAATCTAGCGTGTGGGCCCAAGGCCCGGCAACCCCAAAGGGTAGATACACGGTGTTCGCGGGAAAGTTTTTTTAAATCCGCTTGTTGCGATTGCGAATCCGCTGCTCGAAATTCTTAAGCGAGCCCCTGAACCTGGCGGTTGCATCGCGCCCACCCTCGCGACCCGAGTTGACCAAGGCCGAGCTCGATCCGAGCACGAGCACGATGCCCGCAACCATGCCCCCGAACGCGAGCACTCCAACTAGGACCAATTGCGTAACAAAGAAGAGCAGGAGGGTTCCGAGGCCGGCGACGAACAGCAAACCCCCGAGTCGGGCCCTCTTGGAGCGGTCGAAACGCGGTGCTCGTCGGGTCGCTCGCGCGAAGCGTGGATCCTCTTCGGAGAGGTTCTTCTCTATCTCTTCGAGGATTCGCTGTTCACGATCCGAAAGCGGCACTTCGCGCCTGTCTCCCTTGCTGGGCGATGCAGCGGTCAACAACACCGCTGTCACCGATTATAGGAACGCCTCAGGATTAGCCAACCCTTCTAGGCGCTTGTTTACCCGGATTCGGCCGAGCGCTCACCCCCTGGATCAGCCAGAAGCGTGGCCGGAGTTACGGCCCCCTCACCGAAGCGGCGCCGAATGTCGTCGACCGCTTGCGCGGCCTCGTTCCACGACGCCCTCCCTGAGTCATGAAGGAGAAGCTGGCGCCGGGGGGGCCCGGGGGCCAGGGAGGACACCGACACGCCGAGCAGTCGGATGCGGGGCCGCTGGGGGTCGAGCTTCAGATAGAGATCCCTAACCGCCGCGTAGATCTCGGCCGCGTTGTCGATCTCGGACGGCATCGTCCGAGATCGGGTGATGGTCCTGAAGTTCGACCAGCGGACCTTCAGCGTCACGGTTCGGCCGCACATACCCTTCTCCCGCAGACGCGACGCCGTCCTGTCGGCCAGCCTCAGGATCTCGCGCAGGATGACCTCGGTGTCGTCGAGGTCGGAGCCGAAGGTCTCTTCGGAGCCCACCGACTTGGCCGGTTCGTTGGGGGTCACACGCCGATCGTCGATCCCGTTGGCAAGGCCATGGAGGTGAGCCCCCAGGGAGTCCCCGACCGCTCGCTCGAGGGTCCGCCGTGAGATGGTTGCGACGTCACCCACCGTCATCAGTCCGAGGCGTCGCAGGATCTCGGCCGTCGCGGCCCCCACACCCCAGAGAGCTTCGACCGGCAGCGGGTGGAGGAACTGCCGGACGGCGTCCGCCTTGACCACGAGCAGTCCGTTGGGCTTTCCGCGGGTCGAGGCAAGCTTGGCCAAGTACTTGTTGGGGGCCACCCCCACGGTGCAGGGCAGGCCGAGCGCCGCGACATCCTTCTTGATGCGGCTGGCGATGTCGACCGGTGAGCCGAAGAGCTTCACCGACCCGCCGACGTCGATGAAGGCCTCGTCGAGGCTCAGCAGCTCGACGAGCGGGCTGTAGGAGGTGAACACATCCCTGATGCGCTTCGAGAAGTCGAGATATGACTCGAAGTCGTTGGACAGGTAGATCGCGTCCGGGCACAGGCGGTTGGCCGTGATCATCGGCATCGCCGAGTGCACCCCGAAAGCCCGGGCCTCGTAGGAGGCGGAGGTCACCACCCCGCGCCCGGCCTGGCCCCCGACGATCACCGGCTTGCCCCTCAGGCTCGGGTCCTTGACCACCTCGACCGAGGCGTAGAAGGCGTCCATGTCGACGTGGAGGATGGGCTCGGCTACGGCCATGGGCTTCATGCTAAGTCTCCGGCGGTAACGTTTGGGCGTGGCCTCCACCAAACAGACGATCGCGGTCGGCAACCACAGGCTCGAGGTCTCGAACCTCGCCAAGGTCTTCTACCCCACGACCGAGTTCACCAAGGGCGACGTCATCGACTACTACCGGGCGATTTCGGGGGTTCTGCTGCCCCATCTCAAGGGCCGGCCGGTCACGCTCAAGCGCTACCCGGACGGGGTGGAGGGCTTCTCGTTCTACGAGAAGTCCTGTCCGGAGCACCGGCCTTCGTTCATCAAGACCGTCGCCATTCGGCGCAGACGCGACGACAAGGACGTCAACTACTGTCAGCTCAACACCGAGGCGGCGCTCGCCTGGGCCGCCAACCTCGCCAACCTCGAGCTGCACGTTGCGCTCGGCTCCGCCCGCGCCCCCCACAAGCCGCACAGCGTCGTATTCGACCTCGACCCCGGGGAGGGTACGGGAGTGCTCGAATGCGCCGAGGTGGCGTTGAGGCTGAGGCGGCTGTTCTCCGAGCTGGAGCGAGAGGCCGTGGTGAAGACCTCGGGCTCGAAGGGGCTGCAGCTCTACCTTCCGCTCAACACGAGGGTGACCTACGAGGACACGCGCCCGTGGGCCAAGGCGGTCGCCACCCGGTTCGAGGCCGAAACCCCCGACGCCATCGTGTCCAAGCCGTCCAAGGAGGCTCGCCGGGGACGCGTCTTCATCGACTGGAGCCAGAACCACCCGGCCAAGACGACCGTGTGCGTCTACTCGCTGCGGGCCAAGGAGCACCCCACCGTCTCGACGCCGGTCACCTGGGACGAGATCGAATCGGCCCTCGACGCCGGCGACCCCGAGCGGCTCGTGTTCACCCACGACGAGGTCCTGGAGCGGGTCGAGTCGCACGGGGACCTGTTCGAGCCGGTTCGCTCTTTGAAGCAGCGGCTTCCGAAACTCGACTAGTTCGAGGGACCTGCCTCAGTGGCCGGCCGAGCCTCCGCTCGAGTGCCACAGCTTTCTCGGCTGGGCTCCTCTGGTTCGGCGGTCCGGCCCAGCCCACCCCGCGCCGGCCTCGAGTTCGGCGGCAACGGGGGCCAGACCGGTCGTCGCCTGGCGCTTGCCCTGGCGGCCGAGAGCGGTCGCGATCGTTCGGCCCTCGGCCCGGTCGGCCGCGAACTCGGCGAGGTCGAAGGCCTCGTGGGCCACCACGGTCACTCCCACGTTGGTCGGGTGCATGGAGTGGGTCAGCGACGCTCCGCCGCGCTTGCGCACCGCTCCCTTGATCAGCAGCAGCCAGGAATGGAACACGGTGCGGGCGCAGCGGGCCTGCCAGCGTTCGAACAAGGTGACGTCGACCGGCCCGGTGAGGTCGTCCAGCGTCAGAAAGATGATCCGCTTACCCGATCGGATCGCAGGAGTCTGGGTCGAGACCTTGACCCCCGCGACCCACACCTCGGCGTCGTTGCGCATGAAGCGGAGATCGACCGCCGGGGTCGCGCCGAGCTCCCTGAGCAGAGGCCGGTAGAGGCTCATGAGATGGCGCCGGGCGTCGATGCCCGTGATCTCGAGCTCGGCGGTGATTTGCTCGAGCTCTGTGTACCGGCTCAGCTCGTCGAGCTCCCTGCTCGGTTCGGGTTCGTCGAGCGCCAGCCCCAGCTGCGCTCCGGGTACCGGCCGAGCTTCGCCCGACAGCTCCGCGGCTCGCCACAGCAGCTCGCGGCGGGTGCGGCGGGGTTCGATCGAGTCCAGCGCCCCGATGTGGATGAGGTTCTCGAGCACGGGCCTCGACAGCTCGACCCTCCTCCAGAGGTCCTCGAGCGAGGTGAAGTGGTGCGGACGGCGGGCCTCGAGCAAAGCGTCGAGCTCGGCGGCGGAGATGCCCTTGACCTCGGACAGAGACATCCTGATCCCCCATCTAGTCTGCGGTCCGGCCGAGCCCGCCCCGCCATTAGTCTGCGGTCCGGCCGAGCCCGCCCCGCCATTAGTCTGCGGTCCGGCCGAGCCCGCCCCGCCATTAGTCTGCGGTCCGGCCGAGCCCGCCCGGCCATTTTGCCGTCCCGCGGTCAGGTCCTCGACCCGGTAGTCGTCGTGGGAGGCGTTGATGTCGATCGGGAGGATGGCGATCCCGAAGTGTCGGGCGTCGGCGACGATCAACCTCCGCGGGTACATGCCGGGGTCGTGGGTCAGCACCCCGGCGAGGAACTCGGGCGTGTAGTGGGTCTTGAGATAGGCCGAGACGTAGGTCGGCAGCGCGAAGGCCGCGGCGTGCGACTTGCAGAATCCGAACGAGGCGAAGGCGAAGACCTCCTTCCACAGCCTTACCGCCTGGGCATGGCTGTAGCCGTTGCCGGCGGCGCGCTCGATGAACCAGCGCCCGACCTCGTTGTCCTCGCTTTGCTCCTGCGGTCCGGCCGAGCCCGCCCCGCGTACGCCTGACCGCGGTCCATCCAATCCCTGGCGCGCGGGTCGCGAGTTGGGGTCGTCCGGCAGGCTCGGGCGCTCCGAGTCCAAATGGCGGCGGATGTAGTCGGCGTCGTCGAGCGAGCAGCCGGTCACCGCGGCGATGACCCGGATGACCTGCTCGTGATACACGATCACGCCGTTGGTCTCCTCGAGGATCGGTGCGAGGTTGTCGTGCGGATGGACGATGGCCTCGAAGCCATGGCGCCTGTCGAGAAACGGGCTCACCATGTCCGACTTCACCGGGCCCGGCCGGAACAGCGAGATGTCGGCGATGAGGTCCTCGAAGCGGTTGGGCTGGAAGCGGGCGAGCAGCTCGCGCTGTCCGGGAGACTCGATCTGAAAGCAGCCGAGCGTGCGCGACGAGGCGATGAGCTCGAACGTCTGTTTGTCGGCGCGCGGGACGGCGTCGATGTCCACCGGCTCGTCTCTAGTTCGTGCGATCTGGTCGCGGGCGTGCGCGATCGTGCTGAGCATGCGAACACCGAGCACGTCGAGCTTGACCAACCCGAGATCCTCGACGTCGTCCTTGTCGGCCTGGAGCATCGTGAAGCCCTGGAACGATTCCTGCATCGGCACCCGGTCGGCGAGATCCGGTGAGGACAGGATCACCCCCGAGGGGTGCAGCGCGAGGTGGCGTGGGAACCCGTCGATGCCGAAACACAGTTCGAAGAGCTGTTCGAGTTGGCCGGCGCGGAGGTTGCTGTTGCGCAACTCCGGCAGGGAGGCGATCGCGCGCGGGATGTCGCGCGCCTTGATGCGCGGGAACGCCTTGGCGACGAGATCGATCTCGGCCGGCGCGATGCCGAGGGCCTTGCCGACCTCGCGGATCGCCATACGGGCCCTGAAAGTGTCGACCATGCAGCAGATGGCGGTCTGCTCGGCCCCGTAGGTCTCGGCGATGTAGGTGAGCACCTCTTCGCGGCGATGGGACTCGACGTCGATGTCGATGTCGGGCAGCTCCTCGCGCCGTGTGTTCATGAAACGCTCGAACAAGAGGTCGTAGCGCAACGGGTCGACGTCCGAGATCCCGAGCACGAAGCACACCAGCGACCCGGTCGCGCTCCCCCGGCAGGAGCAACGGATGCCCATGTCGTGGCGGACGTGGTCGACGATGTCGGCGACCAGCAGGAAGAAAGAGGCGAAGCCCAGCTTGAAGATCATGGCGAGCTCGTGCTCGAGACGATCGGTGACCTCGGGCGTGATCCGGTCGAAACGCCGCCGAACTCCCTCGTGGCATCGCCTGGTTAGACAGCCTTCGGGAGTTTCGCCCTCCGGAATCACGAAGTGCGGGAAGTGGTAGTTGGCGAGATCGAGCTCGAAGTCACAATCCTCTGCGATGCGCAGCGTCTCGTCGGCCGGCTCGGACGCATCGAAGAAGAGGTCACGCATCTCGTCTGGGTCTTTGAGGTAGTACTCCGACGTCGCCCTCAGAGCCTGGGTACGCGACAGGGGGACGATGTGCTTGATGGCGTGGAGCACCTCGTGCGTGGCCGCGCCGCGCGGCGAGGCATAGTGGACGTCGTTGGTCGCGACCGCAGGCACGCCCGAGTTCTTGGCGACGCCCAGCAAGCGGTCCCGCAATGCCCGGTGACCGTAGCCACGATGATCGAAGACCTCGATGCGGAAGCCGTCTCCGATGGAGGAGCGCAGCCTCCTGGCCGCCTCGGTGGCCTCGTTTACCCGGCCGGAGGCTGTGAGCCGGGCCACCTGCCCCCGCTCGCAGCCCGAGAGCACGAACAGGCCCTCGGCTCGCTCGAAGAGGTCGTCGTAGGTGATGCGAGGTTTCCCGCGCGATTGAGTCAGATGGCCCTTCGAGATGAGCCGGCAGAGGTTCCCGTAACCCCGGGCGTTGCGAGCGATGGCGGTGACATGGTGGAGATGGTCGTCCGGCCGGGCCCTGCGGCCGGAAACATGTTGCTCCGGCTCGATCGTCAGCTCGGCTCCGTAGATCGGTTTGACGCCGGCCTTTCGGGCGGCCCGGGTGAAGCGCACGGCCCCCAACAGGGAGTCGTGATCCGTGAGCGCGACCGCCTCGTAACCCTGGCGCGCGGCGAGCAGGGGAAGCTCCTCGGCCGCCATCGCACCATCGAGCAACGACCAGTTGCTGTGGCAATGGAGCTGCACGAACCCGCTCACAGACGTTCTTGGCTGCGACGAGCAACCGTCCACATGTCCAACCAGGTCGTCTCATATATGTCTCTCCGGGAACCCTGCTGGTCACACTGGTCGTAGTGGTAGGCACCGACCGCACCGACCGCACCGACCGCACCGACCGCACCGACCGCACCGACCGCACCGACCGCACCTTTCCCGAGGAGAGGCCTGGTGCGCGGTTTTGGGGCTGGGATCAATGGGGAACGGGCAAACGTCAGTCCCAGATGCGAGCCAGGCGCCACCCGCCTCGGACTCGGTCGCGGTAGACGTCGTAGACCGCCCCGGCGGTGATGAGGAAACCGTCGGCGTCGATCTCGCCCGAGCTCGATACTCCGGAGGGACGCGCCAACACGCGGAAGAACTCTCTGTCGGTTACCTCGGAGCTCGCCCACCACTGCCCCGCCTCGCGCCAGGTCTCGAGCCGCTGGTCGACCTCGTAACGTTTGCCGCGCCAGGCGAAGGCGATCGGGGCATCGTCCACGATCGGATCCGCCGTCACTTCGATCGGTTCGTCGTACCTCTTCGTCACCCAAGCGACCCGCCCTCGAACCATCTGTCTGGACGCAAAAACGTCTGGACCAAAACGTCTGGACCAAAACGTCTGGACGCAAAAGGGCCCGGGAGGACTCCCATCCCGCGAGTCCATCGGGCCCCGTCTTTGCCGCGGTCCGGCCGAGGCCGGCCCGCGTTGCTCCTGCTCGTTCGACACGAGGGGGCCGGACGGGGCCGGGGAGCCCGTCCGGCAGGCCGGGGGAACGGCCGAACCACCTCGGTATCGAACGTATGTTCGATAGTAGAGAACAACCGCCGCGTCCGTCAAGTCCCAATCGGGATTTGCGGAAAACCCGGCGATCGGGCCACCGGGGCTCCGACCGCTACCAGTTCAGGTCGTGCTCGTACCCCAGCCGGATGAGGACGTCGCCGGCCACCTGCTTGAAGACCTCCTTGTGGTCCTCGTTGAAGTGATTCCGCCAGTCGCCTATCTGCCCCTTTCGGAAAGTTGCCGCGCCCTGGGACCAACTGCGCTGGGCCACCCGCTCACTCTCCTCTTTCGACAGAGGTCGTTCGAGATGCTCGGCAACGGCTCGAACCGCCTCCCTTGATTCCTCCAGGGACCCACCGCCCGAAGGCCCAACCAATGCCTCAAAGTGGCAAACCAACACGTTCGGGTTCGTGAGCCAGCCGAGGTACTGCTCGAAACGTTGCCCTATGGACTCTTGTCCGTTGCTGATCTCGTCGTCGGAAAACCCCGTGATGGTGGCCATCAACCGTTCGTCGGGCGTGTGAAGGGTTTCGGTGAAACGCCGGTGAAGCCAATGCCGCTCGGTACCGGTCACGTAGAAGGTATGTGACACGGCTACGTCGCGTGGATCCCTGAGCATCAGCAGCGAGGAAAACCCTCGCCGATCCAGCATCAGTTCCACGTCCTTGCGGTACTCGAAATGACCCGTCACGAACTGGCCGTTACGGACCTTCCTCAAGACGCGATCGAATGCATCGAGGTCGATCGCGGGGACATGCTCGGGCGGCGATCCCGGCTCCATGGAGAAGTCACGCAGAGCGTGGTGCCTGCCGGAGAACATCATCCTTGGAAGGTTTCGCAGGAGCTCCATCAGCAGGTGCGTCCCCGCCTTTGGCACGCTGTTGAGAAACACTCGAGGTGGCGGCAGCATCGCCATCGAGCGCGCCCAGCCACGGTAGGAAGTCGACGCGACGGCCCGAAGGAGGCGGATGCTCGCAATTCGTCTGATGGGGGCCGCCACGCCCTCAGCTCCCGTGGGCCTTGTACGTCAGCACCCGCAAATCCTAGTGGCGAAGCGCTCGGCGATGGTCGTTCGAGGACGGACGTGCGCGCCGATCCGGCTACCTGAGCAACTCCAGGTACTTTGCACCGGCCCCCGTGTTGTAGAGCACGACCGGTTCCCTCAGGGCCCCCTCGTGCGCCAGGCGCTCGGCCGCGACCAGCGTGGCGGCTCCCTCCGGACAGGCGAAGATCCCCTCGGTCGAGGCGAGGTCGCCGATGGCCGAGCGAATCTCCTCCTCGCTCGCGCCCTGCATGGATCCACCCGAAGCCCGGACCTCTTTCAGCACGAGCCATCCCTCAGACGGGGCCGGCACGCGCAGGCCGGCCGCGCTGCTCGTGGGTTGCGCGGCCCACGGTGCGACCTCGTCGGCGCCCGCGTCGAAGGCGCGCACGATGGGGGCACAGTCGGCGCTCTGGACTCCGACGATGGCCGGGGCCGGGCCCTCGGCCCAGCCGAGCTCGACCACCTCGCGCGCGGCCTTGGCCAGGGCGATGGCCGCGACGCCCCCTCCGACCGGCAGGACGACGGTCCCCGGCATCGTCATCGATGATCCGTCCCCGAACCGGTCGAACACCTCGAGCCACGCAGTCTTCTTGCCGTCGACGCGATAGGGCTCGCTGAACGTCGTCGCGAGCCAGGCCCCCGTCTGCCGAACTAACTGTTTGGCGCGCGCGCCGGCATCGGCAATGGTCCCGTCGACGAGGACGAGCTCGCCTCCGGCGAACGACACCTCTGCCTTGTTGAAATCGGGTGCCTCGCTCGACATCGTGACGGTGATCTCGATCCCGGCCCGCGCCGCGTAGAGAGACCACGCTCCCCCCGCGTTGCCCGCGCTCGGCATGACGACGCGCTTCACTCCGAGCTCGACCGCGCGCGACAATCCGACACACGCGCCGCGCGCCTTGAATGTCGAACCCGGCAGCGGTGCATCGTCCTTTATCCAGATGGCAACTCCGAGACGTTCGGACAGCCGCTCGCAGAACAGCAGGGGCGTTTCGCTCTCGCCCAACGACACCGGAGCCCTCTGCAGCGGCAACAACTCCTCGTAGCGCCAGGGCCCGGGGGGCCGCGACCTGACCTCGTCCAGCGACACCGAGGTCCCCAGGTTGTAGCGCGGGATCAGAGTTCCTCCGCAGTCACAACGGTTCTGAAGCACGAAGGCGTCGCTGCTCTTTCCACAGCGGGCGCACTCGAGATGCGACAACCGGGAACTCATAGAACCACTCCCATCACGAAGGCAACCAGCCACACCGCCGCGGTGGCATAGGTGTGGTCGAGACAGATGCGCCAGTCGATAGCGGCCCCGCCCCTGGCCCTGAAGAGAGCAACTGGCACGGCGAAGAAAGCCGCAAAGATCGCGAGAGGAATCGCGGTCAGGAGAATGGCGGACACGGCCGAGCTCGCGAGCGCTCCCGTGACGATCAATCCTCCGACGACGAAGGTCTGGAGGAGAACCCACGGCATTACGGCCGACAGACGCGGAGAGGCCTTGTTGCCGACGACCCGCCTGAGTCCCTGCCAGACGAGCCACGCGAGCCCCCAGTCGAGGGCCACCGCTCCGACGATGATCAGTGCCTGTCCCACATCGCCCCCCTCATCAGCTGAAGTACCACAGCCGTGCGCTCACCCATTGAAGAGGGAAGCCAAGGACCTCGGAGACACCGAAGCGCTCCTCGGTGCCGAAGCCCAGCGCGTAGGGGCCGCCGGCTTCGTCATCGTCCGCCCTCACGGCGACCAGATAGCTGCCGTCTACCGGAAGGGCGGCCGTCGAGTTCGACCGGCCGGGCTCGGCGTAGCTCCAGTAGTAGCTCTGGGTGAACCCCTCGTAGATGCTTGCCGGAGCGGCCGAGGTGACCACCCGCTCGCAGCCCTCGGCCTCGGTTGACAGATCGTCGCAGTCGTCGGTCAGGCCGGGACCGGCAAGGACCACGTCGGGCCGGAGGGCTCTCAGCTCCTCGCGCTTGGGCACGAGGATCTCGAACGTGACCCTCTGATCGGCCACGCCTTCGAAACGGAAGAAGTCGACCTGGCCGGGCTCGAGCCGTCCGAGGTAGGCGCGCGCTCGATCGACGTCCTCGATGAACTCGGCCCGCTCCGGGCTGTCGATTTCGTCGACGACCAGCGGATAGTGCGACGAGGTCGCGACCGCGAGAGCGGCGATGAGCGCACAAACCCACACAAGCCGGCGGCGGCGCAGATTAGTGGCGGGGCGGGCTCGGCCGGACCGCGGATTAGATGGAGATGGCTCAGACAAAGCCGAGGGCGGACTTCGCCAACGGCGTCATCTTCTCGGGAGTCCACGACGGCGAAAACACAAGCTCGGCCGTGATCTCTCCGATGCCCTCGATGGGAGCAAGAACGGACCTCATCTGCTCCTCGATCATCGGCCCGATGGGACACCCCATCGTGGTCAACGAGTATTCGATATGGACGTCGCCGGACTCCGCGACTCCGATTTCGTAGACGAGGCCGAGGTTGATGATGTCGATGCCCAGCTCGGGGTCGTCGACCGCCTTGAGAGCCTCCGTGACCTCTTCCTTGATGCGTTCTTGATCGCTCATCTACCCATGGTAACGACTGAGGCGAGCCTCGGATTCCCTCGCTTAGAGGTCCAGGCCGAGCAGGCCTGCGGCGTTGCGATAGAGAACGTTGTCGAGCTTGTCGCCCTCCAGGCCCATCTCGTCGAACTCGTCGAGAATCCGCCCCGGATCGAGCATCGGGTAGTCGCTCCCCCACACGAAACGCTCGTTCAACCGGCCCCCGCAGTCGCGCTTGACCTCGGCGGGGATGTACTTCGGGCGCCAGCCGGAGAGGTCCACCCACACGTTCGTCTTGTGCAGCGCGCTCGCCAGCACCTCGAGGTGCCAGGGGTAGCCGAAGTGCGCCATGACCACCGTCAGCTCCGGGTGGCGAGCGGCCACCATGTCCATCAGCATCGGGCGGCCGTAGTCGTACGCGATACCCGAGCCGCCCGGGACGCCTGCCCCCAGTCCCGTCTGACCGACGTGCACCACGATCGGAAGCCGGTGCTTCTCGCACACATCCCAGATCGGGTCCCAGCGTTCCTCGTTGGGATAGAAGGCCTGGACCTGGGGGTGGATCTTGAGGCCCCTCAGGCCGAGCTCGGAGATGGCGCGATCGAGCTCCTCGGCCGCGTCCGGTTTGTGAAAGTCAACGGAAGCAAAGCCGACGAACTGCTCGGGAAACTCGGCGCAGATCTCGGCGACGCGATCGTTCGTCAACGCGGGGAAACCGGTCGCGGTCTCCGCATCCCACGCGAGCAGCACACCCAGCAGGTCCCACTTCTTGTACTCCTCGGCCATCTCCTCGACCGAGCGCACGCGCACCTCGCTGCGAAAGTACCTCGCCGTGGCTTCGAGCATCGGTCCAATCGAGCCTTGGAGCCACTCGTGCGTCGAGGCATGAACATGAAAGTCGATGGCGCGCGGCACGGTGTTGTACCCCCTATGGTTCGTGAACTGTTGGCTTGCAGGAGACTAGCCTGCGGCGCGCTTTCAGGCGTCCAGCAGTCCATTCTTCAGCGCGGCGGCTGCGGCAACCGGATCGGCCGCCTCTGTGATCGCGCGCAACACCACGATGCGCGTCGCTCCCGCGGTCATGACCTCGTCGAGGTTCGACTCGTTGATGCCGCCGATCGCGAACCACGGGAGCGTCGTGTGCTGCTCGGCGGCGTAGCGAACGAGCTCGAGCCCCGCGGCGGGCCGGCCGGGCTTGGTCGGAGTTGTGAAGCAGGGCCCCACGACAAAGTAGTCGATGAGGTCCGAACGGCCAAGGGCGCGGTCCACCTCACCCGGCGCATGGGTCGAGAGCCCGATGATCCCGTCGCCGAAGAATCGACGGGTGAAGGCGATCGGCAGGTCGTTCTGTCCGACGTGCACTCCGTCCGCCTTCAGCGCGAGAGCAACGTCGGGACGGTCGTTGAGGATGAACGGGACGCCGGCGGCCTTGCACGCCTCGAGAAGCGGCCCGGCTAGACGCAGCAAATCGGCCGCCTCCGCCTCCTTCTCGCGCAGCTGGATCAGGTCGACACCGGCCGCGGCGAGCTCACCGACCAGCTCGGCGAGCTCGCCCGCAGCGAGACGCGCGGGGGCGACGAGGTACAACCGGGACTCATCTACTCGTCGGTGCTCTGGCCCGGCCCCCACGTTCAGAGCGCGATGGCGGACGGGCCGTCGCCGTCCTGATCGATGAGTGGCACGTCGGGGTCCTCACCCACGCTGCGTTCGTGGTCCTTCATGCGCTCCACGATGCGTCTGATGATCGACGGGATCCGTAGCATGGTGATGCAGATGAAGACGTACGGGAGCACGTCCGTGCCGACTTCTATCCAGGACCTGTCGAGCAGGCTCTTGCTCGAGATCCAGCCGAGGACGAGTCCGAGCAGCAGGATCGCAACAAAGCGCGGAGCCCGGCTCCTGCCAACGGCTTCGAAACGCTCACGCATCGCTCGAATGGCTCGGCGGCCATGCTGGCTGCGCAATCGCAGCCAGGTCCTCCGCGCCGGGTAGAAGCGTCCGAGGCCCTCCGCGAACGCGAGCGCGAGAACCGCGATGAACGATGCGACCACGCCCGAGGTCATGCCTCCAGGTTAGCGAGGCCCGGGGGCTCCGCCGGACGAGTTAGCGCTGGCGGTCGATCTCGGGAAGCGCGCCCGGGTTGGCGATCGGAATCGAGAGCGTGACGTCGGAGATGTCAATCGTGCCGTCGGCGTTGGACTCGAGGAAGCTGCGCGAGTCGTTCGCCGTAAGCTCGAGCTCGACCCGGTGACCCTCGGCGAACGTGTAGGCGTTTCCGAACAGCTTGAACAGCGCGCTCTGCTCGTTCGCGCTCTGCAGGCGGAAGACTCCCCGGTCGACGAGAGTCCGCCTGTCGCCGTCGACATCCCAGAGGCGAGCGGAGATGTACATGTCCTCGAACTCGGGGGCGGCGGTCAGGGAAACCGTCGGGAGGCCCAGCATGGTCAGCGGCCGGGTCAAAGCATCCGAGGAGGCTGCGAGATTTCCGTCGGCCAGCTCTGCGTTCGTCGACCGGCATCCCGAGTAGTTGACTCCGTTCGTCACCGCATCGGTGTCGATGGGCTTGATGACCCGCGCCCGGGTGTCCTCGACATTCGTGTCGAGCGTGCCCTCGAGATCGAGCTCGGCCCTCAGCTCGTCGGATTCCTGGAGGCCGGCCCACGTCCTTGCGCTGTAGAGGGCGCCCGGCAGCCGCTCGTCGTCGCACCGAGTCGTACGCGCTTGGACGGAAGGCTTGGGCTTCTTGCCCTCGCCGCGCAGGTAGTAGTCGAACCAATCCTCGACCAACTTGTCGACGTACGCGGACTCAGCTCGTTTGGCCTGGGCCGTCGGGTGTCCGTAGTCGCCGAAGTACATGTTCATCGGGTAGCGGGATTTGGAGCTCCGGTTGAGGAGGTTGTACATGTTGAGAGCCTGCGACGAGGTGAACACGCCGTCGGTGAATCCCTGGACCGACAGGATCGCCGGCCTCGCTTTGTCCTTGGTCATGTAGAGGGCCGAGCGTTCGCTCAACAACCTCTCGGCGAGCTCGGCCATGACGGGGTTGCCGTCATCCGTATAGGGCTCCCCTCCGAGGACCGCCTTGTACCAGGCGTTGAGATAACCGGGCAACTTGAACTGGGCGGCTCCCCCCATTCCCATGTAGAAGGTGCTGAGATAACTCTCGCGCGCAACGCCAATGCGCTCCGCAAGTCTCTCCTCGAGATCGGCGGTCTTGTTGCTGAAGGATTTGACGTCGCTCGCCCGCCCGTTCGGGAGGAGCGCGTCGAGAAGGTCGGTCCAGCCGATGATCGGAACCGCGGCCGCAACCTCGACCCTTGTTCCCCCTGGAGACCTCCACGCGTTGGACCGAGTGAGCATCCAGGTCTGGCCGCCTCCGTAAGACGTGCCCATGACACCGATCTTCCGGTCGGCCGTCACGCCGGCCACAAGCGATCCATCCACCATGAGACCGGCGAGGTGCTGGGTGTCTTTGATCTCGTAATGACGGCTTGCGAGCTGAGTCCTGCACGCGTCGTTGGGCTCCTGCTCGGACTCGTAGACCTCTTGTGCTCCCTTGACCGTGCGCGACACAGCATCGCTTTCGCAGGTGTTCTCCCAGTACCCGCGCGCCGTGTAGTCGAGGACCGCGTAACCGCGCGCCGCATAGGTGGCGGCCTGTTGCCAGTTGCCGTCTCTCGAGCCGCCGAGCCCATGAAGCATCACGAGGAGTGGGAACGGACCCTCGCCGTCGGCCGGCAGCGTGACGTCGACGTCGAGCTTGGCGGCGCCGTCGGAGCTCGTCACCATTCCGTTCGAGGCCGATCCAGCCTGGCCTCGGACCTGGCCGCCGCACCACTGCACCTCGCCGGTGAACCCGCCGGCTTTGGCGAGGTCCTTTGCCCGGTTTCCTGGTGGTTCGGCCGTGCATTGAAGGGGGGCGTCGGTCGTCCCGGCGACCGCGGGGGCGGTCGCGGTCGAGACCTGTGCGGCCGCAGGAGAGAGCGCGATCAACGAGCCCATTAGGGCGAGAGCTACCAACAGCGCTAGACGCCTGGTGATCAATCGTTCTCCCGGGATTTCAACCCACTCAACCGTAGACGAAGAAACCTACCGTCTGGTTGAGCCAATGCAACAACCATTCGCGGTATCGACGCAAGGCAGGCGAGCTGGAAAATTGAACCGAATTGCCCGAATACCTAGACGACTACCCGCGGTAGGGGTCCGGTGTCAGCCTCGTCCGCTGGGGGCCGGGCGACCGCCTCGTCGGTTTCCACTCGCCCTCGATCAACCTCGACCATGTCCGGAAGCGGGCCCTCCGTCAGGACCTCCATCATGTCCCGGTAGAACCCGTTCGGGTCGGGAATCCGCTCGAGCACCACGGGGGCCGAGCCCGGGATCGTCGCCTCGATGACAATCGTGCCGTAGCCGAGGAGCCGCCCGGTGATCGACCGCCTCAGGCCGAGGTCGTGAATGCGGATGTAGGGCCACGAGGACACTCTCCGGGCCATGAAGCCCCCCACCGTGGCGATCCGCCTGTCGGTGACCAGAATCCGCTCGTTCGACCACCTGCGCACCTTCAGGACGAAGCGAAGCAACAAGAGACCCGCGAGCGCGCCGCACACCTGGTCGACGACGTCGGTCGTGCTCCGGGGGCCTGTGAACCACCCGATCACCCCGAGGATCCCGATGAGGACCAGTGTTCCCAGAGCGGGCCGAGCCAGGATCGAGAGGTGCCTCCGGGTGGTGCGCACGACCTCCTCGCCGGGGGCCAAGAAAGAACGAGCCATCCGAAGAGGTTACAAAAACCCCACCATCAACACCAGCCACAAGGCAGACCCCCAAAACCGGCATCCACGGGGGCGATTAGGTGGCCGCCGGACTAATTTTGCCGCTCCGGCCATCTTTGGAGATTGAGCACCGCTCAGCGGGCTCATTTCTCACAAGTTTGGTCGACTTCCCGATTTGCCGGCCCCGAGACCCCACCGAAGCAGCAAGATCCACCCGTGGCCCAATGAATTCCGCCCCTCGGCGCCGGTTTTGGGTTTTTGCCCGGCCCACGACCATCCGCAGCGGCCAGATCCACCCGGGCCCCCACTGCATTCCGCCCCTCGGCGCGGTCTGGGTTTTTGCCGGCCCAGAACCGCTCAGGCTTCGTTCCACCATTCCATCCAGAGGCGTCTCGAGGTCCGGAGGTACTCGCGTTCGCGCGAGAAGACCTCGAGCGTCACGGTGCCGTCGTAGCCGGCGCCCTTCAAGACGCCGATCATCGAACGCCAGTCGATGTTTCCCGTGCCCAGGGGTAGGTGCAGGTCCCCCTCTCCTCCGCGGTTGTCGCTCACGTGCACGTGGCAGAGGCGATCCGAGAAAGCATCGAGGAGCTCCGGAGTGTGGTTGGACTGACCGAGCCCGAGCCTCAGGTTGGCGTGCGCGACGTCGAGGTGAAAGCCGGCGCCGGGAGAGCGCTCGAAGATCTCGATGAAGTCGTCTACGCGCGCGAAGCCCCGGTCGATGTTCTCGACCATCAACCTGATATCGCGCGCGGCCGCAATGCCACACAACTCGGCGATCGCATCGGCGTTTCGAGCGCGCATCCGGTCTGGCCCGTGGAGAGGAACGCGATTGTCGGGATGGATGTTCACCAAATCGATCCCCGCGTCGGCGAAGCAGTCGAGCCCGCGCGCGTAGAGATCGAAGGCCTGTTGCTTGAGCTCTTTGAACGGTGATGCGATCGGAAGGTAGTAGGCCGTGTGCCCCACCGCCTCGAGGCCCAGGTCGGCGATCAGACGCCCTACCTCCTTACCGTTCGGCAGCCAGGCCGCGGGTGGCTCGAGCGTGAGATCGATGAAATCGAAGCCCTCGTTCGCAATCCTGTGAATCTCTTTGAGGACCGAGCGACCGGGAAAGTTCATTGCTCCTACTTGCACGCGAGCAGTGTGACACACAGCGCGTCACAGCCGCTTCTTGGGGTCGCGGGCGCCCCCGGCCCGTTTATCCTCGCCTCAATGGAGACCTACGAAGCGATCACGACCCGCCGCTCGGTGCCCAAGGTCACCGACGAGAGGCCCGACAGCGCAACTATCGCGCGCCTGCTCGACGCGGGTGTGCGAGCCCCCACGCATCATCTGACCCAGCCATGGCGATTCATCGTTCTGACGGGCGATGCTCTGGAGGAAATGGGGGACGCGTGGGCCGCGGGGGCCGAGCGAGAGGGCAAGGATCCCGAGTCGGTCCGCGCCAAGCCACTGAGGGCCCCGGTGGTCATCACCGTTATCGAGACCCCGAAGCACCATCTACGCAAGGTCCAGGAGGTCGAGGAGCACCACGCGGTGGGCGCCGCGATGCAGAACATGTTGCTCGCAGCGCACGCCATGGGACTCGGAGCGATGCTCCGCACGGGGCCGGCCGCCCACATCCCCGAGGTGCACGACTACCTGGGACTCGGCGAAGGTGAGCTCGTGGCCGGCTACGTCTACGTCGGCTATCCGGAGCCCGGGGCAGATCGGCCGCAGACTCGACGCACCGACGCCGCCGACATCACGGAGTGGAGGGGCTGGTGAGCGCCGAGATTCCACAGGTTCCGCGTGCGGCCTTCTTCGATCTGGACCGCACGCTCATCCCTGGTTCGAGCCTCTTCTTGATGGCGCGCGCAGCCTACGAGCAGGACCTCTTTCGGGTCCGCGACATCATGCGCTTCGGATGGGGCCAGATGATCTTCCGCCTGCGCGGCGAGAATCGCGGGGGGATGGAGTTGTCGCGCGAGTCGACGCTCGAATTCGTCACCGGCAAGAGTCAGGCCGAGCTCGTCGAGATGGGCGACGAGATCGCCGAGGAACGCATCCTCCCGCGGGTCTACGCGGACATCGTGCGCGTGATCGAAGGCCACCACGAACGGGGCGATGCCACTTTTCTCGTAACCGCCTCGCCGATCGAGCTCGCCAGCCGCATCGCGCAGTCCCTCGACATGACCGGTGCGATCGCGACGGTATCCGAGGTCGATCGCAACGGCTACTACACCGGCCGGCTCGTCGGACCGGTGATGCACGGCCCCGAGAAGGCCTCGGCGGTCACGGCGAAGGCCGCTGAGCTGGGCGTCGATCTTCTCCAGTGCCACGCCTACTCCGACTCGCGCAACGATCTCCCGCTACTCGAATCGGTCGGCTACCCGCACGCCGTGAACCCTGAGCACAACCTTCGTCGCATAGCGCTCCAACGAGGCTGGCCGATCCACGAGCTGAGAACGCGCAGAAAGGCTCTGCTGATCGGCATCCCCGCGGGGCTCGGTGGTGTCGGCCTGTTCGGCGCGGGTGTCGGTCTGGGCGTGTGGGCCGAGCGCCGTCGCCACACCGCTCGCCGCAGAATGATCTCGAAACTGCTGCGGAGGCTGCAGTTCGCCGAGCTTCGTTACCGCTTCAACGCTCGTGGTTTGATTCGACGCTAGTTCCCTCGGGAACGTCGAGGCCGCTGGCGCGCAGCAGCGCCGAGAGATCGGTCGCATTCGTGGTCGCGTAGTCGCGGTAACAGTTGTTCAACAGGATGTGGGTCCTGTCGGCCTCGTCGTTGAGCTTGGAGATGCGCGGAACCCACTGCTCGAGCTCGTCCTCGCTGTAGCGGTAGCGAAAGCGCTTGGACACGGATTTGCTCTCCCATTGCTCCTCGTTGTGGCCGTGAAAACGCAGGAGCGCGAGCTCAGACGTCGCCGCGATGATCGGAGGCATGGAGGAAGGGAACCCCTGTGGCATGTCGACGCACACGAAGGGGAGACCGTGACCCTCCAGGAACTCGAGGGTCTCCCGTTCGTTGGCGCCCTCCATCCAGGTCTGGTTGCGAAACTCCACGGCGATCCTCAGCGGCGCGGCGCGCTTCGCGCACTCGAGGACGTAGTCCTTGTTCCTGCGGGCGATGGTGAACCACGGCGGAAACTGGAACAGCAGGATACCGAGCTTGCCGGCCTCCTCGAGCGGCTCGAGGGCCGACAGAAACCTGTCCCACACCGTGTCGATGACCTTCTTGTCGAGGTCCTTGGGGTAGACGTTGCGCTTGTCGCTCTTTACGTCCAGGTCCCTGTAGAGGGCGTCGGTGCGAGTCGGGTGGCCCGTCAAGAGTGAGAACGCCTTGATATTGAAGGTGAAGTTGTCCGGCGTGCGTTCGACCCAGCGTTCCGAGTTGGCTTCGCTCGGCGGAAAGTAGTAGGTGGAATCGACCTCCACCAAGGGGAACTGCGACGCGTAGTACTGCAGCCGCTTCTCGGCCGTCTTGGCTCCCGCCGGGTACCAACCCGATTCGATAAGGGTCTTGTCGGTCCACGAAGCCGTGCCGACGAGGATCTCCCCCATGGGCGAAGACTATTACCCGGGCCGGATTGACCGCGCAGGCGTGCGCGTGACGTCGAGATCGCGCTTGATTGCCTCCTGCGCGAACCAGCGAGCGTCGCGCAGTGCGCATCCGCCGGTGTCGTTGTTGAAATAGACGTAAGCGTCGACATCATCGAAGTCGCCGCCCAACCGGTCCGTCCATGATGCGATCGCCGCGCGCCCGTAGCAGGGCGCGGGTGAGGCGACCCCCGCGTGAAGGCGGAGATACGTCCAGCCGGCAGTTCGCCACAGGGGAGTGACCGGCCTCGAGTCGCGGTCGGCGAGACAGAGGGCCGAGGCGTGATGCTCGAGCAACGAGCGCGTCTCGTCGGTCCACCACGAGTCGTGGCGAAACTCCACGGCCACGCGCACGCTCGGCGGGAATTGCCGGAGCGTGACGTCGAGGAGAGCGTTGTCGGCGCGCAACGTCGGGGGCAGTTGCAACAGCACGGGACCGAGTTTGGCTCCGAGATGTCGCACTCTGTCGAGAAAGCGGGCGACCGGTTCCTGAGGATCGCGCAGGCGCTTGTTGTGAGTGAGGTAGCGGCTCATCTTGACCGCCATCACGAAATCGTCGGGAGTCGAGCGCGCCCAGGAGGCGAAGCGCTCGCCCTCCGGTAGTCGATAGAAGGCATTGTTGGACTCGACGGTGGCGAACCGGCTTGCGTAGTACTCGAGCCAGGCGCGCTGGGGGATCTCGGACGGGTAGAAACGTTCCCGCCAATCCCTGTAGTGCCATCCTGAAGTTCCCAGCACAACAGTCATATTGACTGTCTACCCCGGGCTGTCACACTGGATTGATGTTCCGCAGACGCATCAGACCGAGGCCGGGTCAGGAGTCCGTATGGGACTATCCCCGGCCCCCGCGCGTCGAACCTGCTCCGGCCCCCGTGCGCGTCGTGCACAACAGCGTGGATCTCGCCAACTCCGAGCGTGCCCTGCGAGTGCTCGAGACGGCATCGCCGCCGACCTTCTACATCCCGCGCGAGGACGTCGCCATGAAGTACCTGCACGAGACCACGGGCCATACCGTGTGCGAGTTCAAGGGCGTTGCGTCGTACTTCGACCTCGAGGTCAAGGCCCGCGTCGCGTCGCGGGCGGCATGGACCTACGCGAGCCCCAAGGAGGGGTTCGAAGAGCTCGTCGACCACATCGCCTTTTATGCCGCACGCGTCGACGCGGCGTACGTCGGCGACGAGAAGGTCACGCCGCAGGCGGGTGACTTCTACGGAGGCTGGATCACGAGCAACGTCGTCGGCCCCTTCAAGGGCGACCCCGGGACTCTCGGCTGGTAACAAGGCAAAAACTCTCGGTTGTGGGTTTGCTTGCATCGCATGAGGGGAACCACCAAGCCAGCAAGTCTCGCCTGCACTGCCCAAGCCTGCGGGGGAGATCCGACCCACTGGGAGGGGGTCGCGGGCCCCTCTCCAGCCAGGGCGGTCTGCATGGCTCGTCCGGCGTCACCCACGCTCTGCAGTGGCGCCGGGCCGGCCGTTTCACAGCTCGGGTGCGTCCTCGAAGGTGGTCGATGGCTCGGCGTAGAGCCGCTTCGGAATTCGCCCGGCCCGGCGAGCGAGCCGCCCCGCTTCGACCGCCCTCCGCATCGCGTCGGCCATCACGGCCGGCTCCTGGGCCCTCGTCACCGAGCTCGCGAGCAGCACCCCGTCGCATCCCAGCTCCATCGCCAGCGCGGCGTCAGACGCCGTCCCGATGCCCGCGTCGAGAATGACGGGGACAGAGGTCCGTTCCACGATGAGCGCCAGGTTGTAGGGGTTGAGGATGCCCATTCCGGACCCGATGGGAGAACCGAGCGGCATGACGGCGGCGCATCCCGCCGACTCGAGCCGCGCGGCCAGCACGGGATCGTCGGTCGTGTACGCCAGCACGGTGAACCCGTCGTCGATCAGCTGCTCGGCCGCGTCGATCAGCTCGGGCCCGTCGGGGAGCAGCGTCTTGTCGTCCCCGATCACCTCGAGCTTGATCCAGTCCGTGCCGAACGCTTCGCGCGCGAGTCGCGCGGTTAGCACCGCATCGCGCGACGTGAAGCAACCCGCGGTGTTGGGCAGCAGTCTGATGCCGTGGCGTTCCAGGACGTCCAACACGGAGCCGCGCGCGTCCGGGCTGATCCGGCGCAGGGCGACGGTTGCCATCTCGGCCCCCGATGCCACGAGCGCGCTCTCGATCGCCTCGATGCTGCTCGCTCCCCCCGTGCCGATGAGCAGCCGCGAGTTGAACGTATCGCCGCCTATTTCGAGAGGGTCGTCCATCGCTCCGTCTCCTGTTCTCCTCCGCCGATGGCCCCCAGCACCTCTACCCGGTCACCTTCGGCCAGCTTTACGTCGTTCCAATCGGAGCGCGATACCACCTCGCCGTTGAGGGCCACGGCGATCCCTCGATCGCCTCGTCCGTAACGCTGGACGACCGCGCTCACCGTGGTGCCGTCGTCGAGCTCTTTGTCCGAGCCGTTGAGCCGCACTCTCATGAGCCTGCACCCGTCACGACCCTGCGATTGGAGAATCTGCGCGGCGAGAAGGGCGTGATGATCTCGGGGGCTTCCCCGGTCGACAGGAGTTCCGCGATGGCCCAAGCCGTAACGGGCGCGAGCAAGATTCCGTTGCGATAGTGACCGGTGGCCAGCACCAGGCCCCCGACCGACGTCTCGCCGAGCATGGGGGCGTTGTCCGGCGAACCCGGTCGCAAGCCCACGCTCGTCTCGACCAGCTCGAGCTCGGCGATTCCGGGGACTAGTTCGAAACCCGCCTGCAGGAGCTCCTGGACGCCGCCCGCGGTGACGCGCTCGTCGAATCCCTGTTCCTCGACAGTCGCACCGAGCACGACACGGCCGTCGGGGCGCACCACGATGTAGGCATCGAGGCCTCGAATGGTGCGCGGCACAAGTCGCTCTTTCGGAGCACCTCGCAGGTGCAGAAGCTGCCCCTTGACCGGTCTGACGGGAGGAACCACCTCGGGCGGCAGACCCTCGATGCGCGCCGAGTGAGCACCCGCAGCAACGACCACGGTCCGGCAAGACACACGTTCTCCATCATCGAGGCTCGCGCCCACGACTCGGCCGTCTGCTAGATCGACGCGTGCAACGCGCTCGTTGACCGCGTGGACGCCCGCTCGCTCACAGGCCGTCAGCAGCGCCGCGAGCAGGGCCCTGTTGTCGATCTGGTGATCGCGTCGAACCAGGATGCCGCCGCGCGTCGAGGGTGCCAGAGCGGGTTCGAGCTGCCTGCACTCTCGGCCGCGCAGACGCTCGACTTCGAGCCCGAGGCGCTGCTGGAAGTCGAAGAGCTGGTTCAACGCGCGGTTGTCGTCCGCGTCGCGCGCCACCATGAGGGTTCCTGTTTCCGCGTAGCCGCAGTCTCGTCCCGACGCCTCGTTCAGCTCCCCCGCCCACTCGGGATAACGCTCGTGCGACTCGAGGTTGAGCTCGAGCAGTCGTTCCTCGCCGTAATGAACCTCGGTCACCGGGGCGAGCATTCCGGCGGCGGCCCACGACGCGCCGCGGGCTGAATGCGGATCGGCAACGACCACCGAAAGCCCCCTGGCGGCAGCCTGCCAGGCGATTGCAAGTCCGATCACTCCGCCGCCGGCGACGACGACATCCGGTGCGATCATGTGAGAATGGTCCTCCCTACGCCGGCATGAACCGGATCAGGTCGATGCGGGTCGCGGACGCATGAGTCCGCCTCTCAGCCCGGTGCTCCGGACTCCCCGGCGGTAAGCGCTCATTATACGTTTCACCACCGTCTTACTCGCTGTGGTCCCCGGTCAGACCGGGGGCACCTCGACGTCTACGAAGCGAGACAGCGGCGAATCGTCCGACAGCACTATGGTCTTCGTCAGGTGGACGATGGTTCCGGCTTCGGGCTCGCTAGTGAACTCGAGGTCGTCGACGAGGGCCCGCATCAGCATGATGCCTCGCCCACCCTCCTCGGTGAGGTCGAGGTGCGGATCCGGTGCACCTTCGTGAGCCCCGGCCGGCGAGGCAGGGTCCCAGCCGCGGCCTGTGTCCTTGATCCTGATGGAGGCCCGCTTGGGGTCGATCGTGAGCTCCACCTCGTACTCGTCCCGAGCTCCCCGGGCGTGCTTCAACACGTTCGTGCAGGCCTCGGTGACGGCCACCTCGACGTCGTAGACGCAGTCGGGGTCGATGCCAAGCTGACCCATGGTCGAGCCCACGATCCTGCGAGCGAAAGGGATGCTGGAGGCGTCACTCGGGAGGTTGATGGTGAAGACGAACTCCATGTCTCGACCCTTCCCGTATGGGTCGAGGTCAAAACGGCCTAAACGGCCGAGGGTGTGCCGGGTCAGGGGCTAGATGAGCACCTTTTGAAGAGCCGATACGGCGGTTTCGATCTCATCCGATGACACGTCCCTGTGAGTGACCAGCCGCATGACGGGACCCTCCGAGCCGAGCGTAAGAATCCCCTCGCGCCGAAGAGCGGCGCTCACCTGAGCACCGGTCGTCCCGAAGACACCGACGTCGGCGTAGACCATGTTCGTGTCGACGGCCCCCAGATCGACCGCACTCGGGTTCATGGCCGCCAGCGCTTCGGCGAGCCGCCGCGCGTTTGAGTGGTCCTCGTGGAGGCGCTCGGGTCCGGTCTCGAGGGCGACCCTCGCCGCGGCTGCGATAACTCCGGCCTGGCGCATGCCCCCTCCCAGCCGCTTGCGGAGCCGGTGGGACTCCGACAAGACGTCGGACGGGCCGACGACCATCGACCCAACCGGCGCACCAAGTCCCTTGGAGAAACAGAAGGTCAGCGTGTCAACGCACGAGGCCCATTCGGATGCGGCCGTGCCGGTTGCGGCCTGAGCGTTGAAGAGCCTCGCACCGTCCATGTGGAGCGACACCCCCCGGTCGCGCGCGACCTTGGACACCGCGCGCGCTTCATCGATGGGAAAAATCCGGCCCCCGGCTGCGTTGTGGGTGTTCTCCATCGCGACGACAGCGGTATGCGGATTGTGCTCGGTGCCCGTGCGTACGACGCTCGCGACCTGATCGGACGTGATGACTCCAGCTTCCCCTTCAAGCGGTCGCATCATCAGGCCGAGGTGGGCGGCCACCGAACCTCCCTCGTAGTGCAGGAAATGTGCTCCGGCCTCGCATACGACCTCGTCGCCGGGACGGGCGAGCGCCCCCAGCGCGACCTGATTGCCCATCGAACCGGTGGGGACGAAGAGTCCGGCCTCCTTGCCGAGCAGCTCGGCCGCGTACTCCTGCAGCGCGTTGACGGTGGGGTCGTCGCCGAAGACGTCGTCGCCGACCTCGGCGGTGGCCATGGCCCTCCTCATCTCCGGAGTAGGGCGGGTAACGGTATCCGAACGAAGATCTATGAGGTTGTCCATAGGCTCACTTTAAAGCGCTAGCCGAAGAAGACCTGGGCCGTCTCGTAGAGCCCGGGGTCGACGGTCTTGAGCGTGCCCACTGCATCGCTCAGCGATACGCGCTTGATGTCCGCCCCCCGCAACGACACCATCTTCCCGTAGTCATCGTCGCTGGCGCAGTCGATGGCCGCGATCCCGAAGCGCGTCGCGAGCACCCGATCGAATGCCGTTGGGGTGCCGCCGCGCTGGATGTGTCCGAGGATCGTCGCCCTGGTCTCGTACCCGGTGCGCTTTTCGATCTCCTTCTCGAGCATCACGCCGATGCCCCCGAGCCGAACGTGACCGAACGAGTCCGTGGATTCCTCCGAGGCGACGACGTCCGAGGTTTCGAGGGGAACCGCGCCCTCCGCAACCACGACGA
This sequence comes from Actinomycetota bacterium, assembly GCA_009379915.1. Classification (GTDB taxonomy): domain Bacteria; phylum Actinomycetota; class CADDZG01; order CADDZG01; family WHSQ01; genus WHSV01. The sequence continues at coordinate 30,341 of WHSV01000039.1, forward strand.
TCGAGAACGTCCGGCCGGCCTGGTGCCGGTGCCGTATGTGCTCGCACACTCCCTCGATGTCGAAGGGGCGTTCGGGCACGAGTATCGAGTCACCTCCGCCGGCGATTCCTGCGTAGGTGGCGATCCACCCCGCGTGACGGCCCATGACCTCGACGACCATGACCCGGTTGTGCGACTCGGCGGTGGAGTGAAGGCGGTCGATCGCGTCCGTGCAGATCTGGACCGCGGTGTTGAAGCCGAAAGTGAAATCGGTGGCGCTGAGATCGTTGTCGATGGTCTTGGGAACACCGACGACGTGGACTCCTTCGGAGTGGAGCTTGTCGGCAACCCCGAGGGTGTCCTCGCCGCCGACGGCGATGAGGCAGTCGATGCGCTCTTCGGTAAGGCTCGCCTTGACCCGCTCGACGCCCCGCTCCTCCTTGAAGGGATTGGTGCGGGACGAACCGAGGATCGTGCCCCCCCGATGAAGGATCCCCGAGGTGTTGTCCGGCGTCAGGTTCATGCGCTGGTTGTTGAGAACCCCGCGCCAGCCATCCCTATAGCCCACGATGGCGTGCCCATAGCGGTTGACGCCCTTGCGAACCACCGCCCGGATCACGGCGTTGAGTCCGGGGCAGTCCCCGCCTCCCGTCAAGATGCCGATGCGCGCCACGACCCCTCCTTTTGTCCTCTCTTTCGGGGCCAAACTAACCCTTCGATTGGACCCCGGAGGCGCTCAATCAGGGCCCTCGAGGTACCGATGTAACCCCTATGGGCAAATCCGGCTCGACGCTTGCGCGCGTGGTGACCGCGGTCGTGATG